>JAQIDF010000216.1 GCA_027858145.1 Prolixibacteraceae bacterium
TGTCAGGATTTTCAGTTGTAAAATAACTGACACCCCCTTCTTTGGAACAACGTTTTTCCATTTCAGGATGGCGCCGTAAATAATCAGCCAGTTTTTTGGCGACAATTGCTCCTTGCTCAACAACCTGAACATGCTGAGGCAAGTGTTTTTTTATAACATCCACCAACAACGGATAATGCGTACATCCCAAAACAACTGTATCGATTAATTTATCGGTTAGTAACAAATTTTTAATATTTTTCTGTACAAAAAAGTCAGCCCCCGGCGTAGCAATTTCGTTATTCTCAACAATAGGAACCCACATGGGGCATGCTTCCTGGTTAATGGATAACTTCCCATCCGATAACTTTTCCAATTCTAATACATACGAGAGAGATGAAACCGTACCGTTGGTGCCCAATACGCCAACATGACCATTCCGGGTAATGGAAACCACTTCTTCAACACTGGGCCTGATAACACCCAGCACCCGTTTTTCAGGGGCAATTTGGGGTAAATCGTTTTGCTGAATACTGCGTAATGCTTTTGCCGATGCGGTATTACAGGCAAAAATAACCAATTCGCACCCCATCGAGAAAAGTTTTTTTACGGCTTCGAGCGTGTACTGATACACAACCTCAAACGACCGTGTGCCATAGGGTGTTCGGGCATTGTCGCCTAAATACAGATAATCGTATTGAGGCAATGCCTTTCGTATTTCCTTTAGTATGGTCAATCCGCCATAACCTGAATCAAATATCCCAATGGGTTTATATTTCTCCATAGCATGCATAAAAAAAGCCGCCTGATAAAACAAGCGGCCTTAAATCTATTGAATTTCTTCTAGAATTTATTCAATTCCCATTTTTTTCTTCACCAAAGGAAGAACATCAACACTCTGGTTTGATTGATAAAGAACAACACGTGAACTTACATCAAAAACATAAATAAGATTATTTTCTTTTGCAACTTCAGCAATCGCACTGTCGGCTTTACTGAAAATAGGTTCCATCAATTGCTGCTGCTTTTGCTGTAATTGTTGGTCAGCCTGAGCCCTGAACGTTTCAATGCGTTGTTGCTTCATCTGGATATCTTCTTCTTTAGCCTGACGAACCAGGTCTGACATAGTTTCACGCTTTGTTGAATACTCTTCAAACATGGATTGAAGTTCTTGCTGCATTGTACCAAGCATTTCTTCCAATTCAGTAGCTTCGTTTTCAAGATTGGTCATTGCTTCAGTACGTTCAGGCATCACCTGTATTAACTGTTGCATATCGATGTGCCCAAACTTGGGTGCTTGTGCATTCACATTCATTGCCGTTGCAGCAACAAACAATACTATTAAAATAATTATTTTTCTCATTGTATTATTTAATTATATAAGTTTTCAATTAATTTTTGCTTAACTACAAATATAGAAATTAACTTGAAATACTAATTATTATATCCCATTTTTTCAAGTACCTGATCACTTAAATTATAGCGGGGATCGGTGTAAAGCATACTCATGCCTCCAGCTTTATCAAAAATCACAGCATAATTTCCACCTGCTGCTATTTCTTTTATTGTATTATAAATATCATCCTGAATGGGCTTAACCAGTCCCTGACGTTTTTGATAAAGTTCACCTTCGGGTCCAAAGTACTTTTGTTGTAATTCTCTGAATTCTTTTTCTTTTGAAACGATGACATCCTCACGCTTACGTTTCATTTCATCAGATAACAGAACCGATTCAGCCCTGAAATCGTTATACATTTGCTCAAGTTCAGCCTTTACATTTTCCAGTTCCCGCTGATACTGGGTTGATAATGTATTTAACTGTTCCTGAGCTGCCTGATAGGCAGGTATATTTTCCAAAATATACTCAGTATCAACGTATGCATATTTCTGTGCATAGCTTACAGATACAAGTGTAAAAACAGCTATTAAGGTTATGAGTATCTTTTTCATAATTATGATGTTTTATAAGTTAACAGATACATGAATTACAACTATTATACCAAATTAAAATTGTTGCCCGATAACAAAGTGAAACTGGCTTTTTGTACTACTCTCACCACCACGGTGTGGCATATCAAATCCATATCCCCAGTCGATACCCAGTAACCCGAACATTGGTAGCCAAAAGCGCACACCAACACCAGCCGAGCGTTTTAAATCGAAAATATTAAATTGGTCATAATCGTACCAGCTATTACCGGCTTCAAGAAAACCTAAAGCATAAATCTGTGCCGATTCTGACAATGTTATAGGATAACGTAATTCAACCGTTGCTTTTGAATAAATATTTGCAGCATTACCTCCATCGTAAGTAGGCGCAGTTACACTACCATTTGAATATCCCCGCAGGGCAATGTTGTCAGAACCATAAACATCATACCCCGACATACCATCACCACCAACTTTAAAACCTTCAAGGGGTGACTTACGATCCTCATTAAAATAGCCTAACATACCAAACTCATACTTGGTATGCAATACAAGTTTTTCAGCCGGATCAAGTGGCGTAAACCATTTAGCATTGAACATCCATTTGTGGTATTCAAGAAAATTATATTTTGTTTCGTTCGACATGTCCTCATCGCCATAATCCTTATCATTCAATAGTGAATAAGGCGGTGTAATTTCGAGTGACAAACTAAAAGATGCCCCCCTACGCGAGTATAACGGGTTATCAATTGAATTTCGGCTAAAAGTGGTTTTCAAACTAAAATCGTTAATATCACCATTACTTAAGAATTGGTAATATGACCATTCTTTAAGGTTATAATGCTGTAACGACAGTTCGTGGTAAAGTGTGAAATAATCGTCGGGCCACGACAGACGATATCCATACCCTACCGATGCACCATAAGTTATCTGCCATGCTTCAATTTCAGCATTAGTATAATCGGGCTGGTAGCCACCATAGCCACCATAACCTCCATAGCCTCCACCATACATTGAGGAACCATAACCATAGCTGCTGTTACCATACTGCGAACCATAAGGTGAGCCTCCATAGGAATAGTCAGCGTTTGTGCGGGTTAACTTTGAATAATAAAATGATAGTGAAAAGTTATTTGGTTTTTTACCACCAAACCAGGGTTCCGAGAATGAAAAGCTATACTGCTGATAAAATTTCCCGTTGGTTTGCGCCCGTAGGCTTAGTGTTTGTCCATCACCGCGCGGAAGCGGCTTCCAGGCTTCTTTGTTAAAAATATTTTGTGCCGAAAAGTTTGAAAACTTAAGTCCTACTGAACCAACGAACATACCCATTCCCCAACCACCTGACAACTCAATCTGGTCGTTTGCTTTTTCAACAAGGCTATATTGTATATCAACAGTTCCGTTTTCCTGATCGGGTATCGGATTAATTCCGATGCGTTCCTGATCGAAATGCCCCAACTGAGCCAGCTGACGATATGAACGCATTAGTTTTGACTTACTAAATAAGTCACCGGGTAATGTGTATAATTCACGACGGGCAACATTTTCAAAAGTTTGTGTATTTCCATCAATAATAACCTTGTCAACGGTTGCTTGTTTTCCTTCATAAATACGCATTTCAAGGTCGATTGAATCATTTTCAATGTTAATCTCTACCGGTGTCAGGTTATAAAATAAATAAACGTTATCGAGATAAAGATTTCCTACAGCGTCATTATCTATTGTTAATCGTTTATCAAGTAATGTTTGATTAAAAATATCACCTTTCTTTATTCCCAGGTATGCTTGCAAGTGTTCATCGGGATAAATAGTATTCCCTACCCAGTCAATATCCCTTAAATAATACTTATCGCCCTCTTCAATCCACATTTCAATACGAACCGTATTTTCACCTTCCACTTTTGAAATACTATCTTTCGTAATAATTGCATCCCTGTATCCAAGTTCATTGTATTTATTAATCACATTTAACTTATCTTCTTCATACAAATCTTCTTGAAATTTTTTAGTCCTGAAAAGGTTAATCCAGGATTTTTCGTTTGTTTTTTTCATGGCGCGTCTCAATTTATTCTCTGGAAGGTTTTTAACGCCATGCATTACAATTTCTTCAACTTTTACTTTTTCCTTTTTATCTACGTAAATATCAAGGGCTATGGAATTTTCCTTTTCAGGATCGTCACGTTGTACAATATTAACTTCAGTATCGAAGAAACCTTTTTCCTTAAAAATATTGGTAATAATACGTTCTGCATTTACCAATTGCGCATCAACAACCTGACTACCTTCAAGCAGCAATACCTGCTCTTTAATATCTTCAATTTCTGATTTCTTTACACCATGAAAACCTACAGAGGAAAGACGTGGCCGCTCTTGTAAATAAATATCCAGGTATATTTCGTCATCAATAATTTTAGTTGCATTGATTTTCACATCTGAAAATAGCCCCTGCTTCCAAAATTTTTTAATGATAGAAGTAAGTTCATCGCCGGGAACTGTAATTTCATCACCTTCCTGAATACCTGCATACTCTCTCAGCATGTCTTTGTTTAGATGTTTGATACCTGTTATTTCAATCCCGCCAATAGTATAAGTACGTGGGCTGGAATAATATATTGAGAAGTTTGTACTGTCAGGTTCTTGTGACCAAACACTGAAAAAAATCAACAATAATGGAAATACTACCAATAATTTTTTAATCATTACTTCAAATTAGGTTTTTGGATTTGCTCACTAATCATACCAAAGCGACGTTCACGTTTTTGATAATCGCAAATAGCCTGAAAAAATTCTTCTTTGCCAAAATCGGGCCATAACACAGGTGAAAAATAAAGCTCGGTATAAGCTAACTGCCATAATAAGAAATTACTAAGCCTTGCTTCACCGCTTGTCCTTATCAATAATTCTGGATTTGGAATTTCGGCGGTGGAAAGATAATGATCAAAAAGGTCCTGTGAAATATCTTCAACACTAATTTTCTCTTTTTTAACATCGGCTGCAATCGATTTAACAGCATTTATGATTTCCCAATGAGAACTGTAGCTTAAAGCCATTACAACAGTTAAGCCGGTATTGTTTTTTAGATTCTTTTCAATACGCTCAACCTCGTTACAAACGCGAACAGGCAAACTGTTTTTGTCTCCAATAACCTTGAGTTGTACGTTGTTCTTTTTGAGATCATCAGCTTCGGCTTTAATAACATTCACCATAAGTGTCATTAAAGCATCTACTTCATATTTAGGACGATTCCAGTTTTCGGTAGAAAAAGCATACAAGGTTAAATATTTAACTCCAATTTCGGCAGCTGCTGTAATGGCCGAACGGACAGATTTAACACCATGCTTATGGCCAAATGTCCGCTTGTTGCCCCTTTGGGCAGCCCAACGGCCATTCCCATCCATTATAATGGCAACATGACGCGGTACCCTGCTTTTATCTATGTTTTCTATACAACTCATCTCTTATCATTCATATGTTGCACAAGGTCTGGATCCCCAGTAAAATTTATAGGTTATGGTAAATCCCATATAATTTATCCAGTCGTTATTATGAAACCAATCATTTACTATAGGCAAATCAACAACCCGGTAAGGGTCATTAAAATTATCCAAATTGTCTTTAAAGAGTTTCCGGGTTGTAATTTCGGCTCCAATACCCCATCGTTTCGAAAGGGAATATTTTGCTCCAATTCCTATAGGGATATTAAACGATGTCTGGCTTATCCCCACAAAATTGGGATAAAAACTCACACCTACTCCATAAGACACAAAAGGACTGAACTTCATATTATTCACGCCTAAAATAAAGTCGAGATAATTAATCTCAACCACCGTACTAATATCTAAAACTCCTTTTTCAAACCCGAACGGAGGAATATTCTCATTATCGATATAACCAACTACCCCCACGTTGCCGTAAAAAGCATTAATCCGGAAGCTTATTCTCGAATTAAAATTGTATCTGTAAAAAAGACCTCCGGTTGGTTTTACCGACCGAAACATTTTTGTTTTTGTATAGTCAGAGAACGGAATTGAACCACCTATAAATAATCCTAAATCCGCTGTTTGCTGCTGAGCTTTTCCTACAAAAACAGAGGTCAAAAAAAACAAACTAAATATTAATTTTCTAAAGGGCATTTTGCTTACATTTTATATCGAATGAAACTTTCGGAACACACAATAAAAACAGCTTGTATGTTCTTTTAACAAGCCCGTTAACATCTCCAAAATGGAGAGGTACAAAAGTAATATAATAATTCTAAAAACCTTAGGGGCTCTTAACAATAACTAATGAGCAAAAGAAAAATTGTAAGGCAGTTGTTTTAGTTAATTTCTGCTATCGGCTCCCCACATCATTTTGTTACGTAACGTAGAATAAAACGACTGACCGTGCAATTTAACAACCCGCACAATATCAGCAGCCTTACGAACTTTTAAGGATGTTGAGAAATCTAAAGGTTGAGAACGATGGTCGAAAGAAACAAGGTATTGCTGCCCCCTTCCCTTAATTTTCAATTCAATTTCAACATTATCGGGCACTACAACCGGCCTCACTGTTAGATTGTGTGATGCGATTGGGGTTATCACCAGTCCGCTCAAATCAGGCACTACTATTGGCCCGCCAACACTCAGCGAATAAGCAGTAGAACCTGTAGGTGTACTTACAATTAACCCGTCGGCCCAGTAATTTGCAAGGAATTCACCATCAATAAAGGTTTGAATCGTAATCATCGATGAATTATCGAGTTTATGAACAGTAAGCTCATTAACAGCATAATTAAATCCGGGAAACATTCCTTCGGGTTCAATAATTTGTAGCAAATTTCGTTCCTCAATATCATATTTCCCGTTAATAAATTGTTGCAAATATTCTTCGAGGTTTTCACTCTGTATATCGGCTAAAAATCCTAATCGTCCGCAATTAATTCCCGCCACTGGAATTTTCATTTTCACCACATATGATATTGCACTTAAAAAGGTACCGTCACCCCCAAGAGACAACATCAATTCTACTTTTTGAGTTATCTCCTCATTGTATGATTCAAAGCGCTCAATATCCAGTTTGTGAAAATCAACTAATTCCCTTTTAACCTTTTCATAAAGAATCACATCAACTGATTTATCTTTTAAAAAGCTCAAAATTCGCTGATAAATTGGTACATACTCACTTTTTACCTTGCTCCCGTATATGGCAATCTTCATTCTTTATTTATTATTTTAAAGGTCTATATATTTCATGAACATCTCATAACGTTCGTCATACATGTCGTGCATTGCCGAATCGTTAGTATATACCGCTTTAATGTTATAATCGTACCTGGCAAAGGTTTCAATAATGGAAGAAATATCGGATACGCTCAATTTTATTGTAACATCCAATTCCATGGAATCGTTAATGTTTTTGGTATACAAACTCAATATTTTTGCATCATTCGACTCAACAATTTGTGCGATTTGAGATAAAGAGTAATCGTTCGGACTTAATTCGATAACAATAACAGCTCCCGGATCGCTTACCGACAGCAAGTCGCTAACTTTTTCTGCAAGGTCATTAATGCTTATTGCACCACAATAAACATCTTCTACAGTTAGAACCGGCAGAACCGTTAACTTTAAATTTTTAACAAGCCCGGCAACTTCATATATATGCTGCCCTTCATGTATAAAAGGCCTCTCCAATGTTTCCCCATATTGGTTTAGCTCACACATTTCCAGTTCGCTGTCATAAATAAGCTTTTCCGAGACCAATCCGATATAATTGTCACCCGACACAACGGGCAAATGGGAAACCCAGAACGACTCCATTATATTCAACACTTTTTGCCCTGTGTCTGTACAATTCAAAACAGGTAAATTTTTATTTATGAGTTCTCTTGCTATCAAGGTTAATTATCCTTTATATGATTATTTAAAATATTTCAAAATAATAGAAAAATTGTAACTTGCAGCCCTAAATTTTATAAAATGACAAGGCTTAGTGTAAATATAAACAAAATTGCCACACTACGTAACGCCCGTGGTGGAAATATCCCTGATGTTGTTGAAGCAGCAATTAATTGTCAGAAATTCGGAGCCGAAGGTATAACTGTACATCCACGACCTGACGAGCGGCATATTCGTTATAACGATGTGCGTGAATTACGTCCGGTTGTGAATACTGAATTCAATATCGAAGGCTACCCCGGACGTAATTTTATTGATTTGGTGTGCGAAGTAGTGCCGGAGCAAGTTACCCTGGTTCCCGACCCACCTGAAGCGATCACTTCGAATGCGGGTTGGGATACGATAAAAAACAAGTCATTTTTGATTGATGTAATTAATGAATTCCATCGAAAAGGAATAAGAGTTTCCCTTTTTACGGGCACAGAACTTGAATTTATTGAAGGAGCAAAAGCCTGTGGTACCGACCGGATTGAGCTTTATACCGAACCCTATGCAACGAACTTTCCGCTTTCGCCCGAAAAAGCTGCGAAACCTTTTGTTACAGCTGCCCTAAAAGCAAAAGAATTAGGTTTAGGCATAAATGCAGGCCACGATTTAAACCTCGATAACCTTAATCCGTTAATCGAAAAAATACCATTTATAAATGAAGTGTCAATTGGCCATGCCCTTATTGCCGATGCCCTATACATGGGTTTGGAAACTACAATTCAGAAATATCTTGAAGCTTTAAAATAATATGAACTTGTTTTACCGTATTGAAGGCGAAGGCGAACCTTTAGTTATTCTACATGGGTTGTATGGCTCATCAGACAACTGGATGTCCATAGCCCGGAAGCTATCCGACAAATACAAAGTAATATCGGTTGATTTGCGAAATCACGGTGCATCGCCCCACGACAGCAGTCATACTTACAACGATATGGTTACTGACATTGCCTGGCTTTTTCACGAACTTAAACTGGAGCAAGCCCACATACTTGGTCACAGCATGGGTGGAAAAACGGCTATAGCTTTCGCTGCCGATTACCCCGAAAAAACCAGATCGCTCATAGTAGCTGACATAGCTCCAACCAATTACCTCAAAAACCCTGCATCGTCCTTACAGTACGATTTCCATAAAAACATTCTCGAAACCCTGCAAAATACGGAACTATCGGAATTTAAAACCAGGAAAGAAATAGACCAACACCTGTCTGAATATATCACTCAAAAATTTGTACGCCAGTTTATACTTAAAAACCTGCACCGCCACAAGGGAAATTATGAATGGAAAATTAACGTAAAAGCATTGCTTGCAAATCTGAGCCACATAATCAGTGGAGTCGATTCAGATGATTTCGATGACCGGATCCCAATTCTTAAATATCCGGTATTATTTATAAAAGGTGAATTATCGGGCTATATTGATGAGGAAAGCGAAAAAAGTATCAAAAAGATGTATCCTGAGGCAAAAATTGAAACCATTGAAGGGGCTTCGCATCTTTTGCATGCTGAAAAACCGGAAGCGTTTATTCGTGTTGTATCCAATTTTTTAAGCAGAAGTTAATTTTTAATGCTAGCAAATAGTATCTAAGCTTTGCACACCTAAATATCATTTGCATACTCACTCGAAATATAATTCGACTCTGAGCAGCAAACTTCAGCGGCAAAACCTGTTGCATAGCTTAAAATTTCGCGCCATGTATTTTCAGAAACCTCATTTATATTTCCTGTACGAATATTGTTTTTAAAAAAACCAAATACCAGTCCGGCAGTAAAATTATCTCCGGCACCTATTGTACTAACTGTTTTAACAGGTTTTACAGGAAATGAAAATGAAAAAAGATCAGTTCGAACTTGTACTTGCTGATTCCCCGAAGTAACAATCAAAACTTTTACACCAAGTGGTCTTAAATATTGAAAAATTTTATCAGCATCATCAGTCTCATATAAACGCATAAAATCCTGGTTCGACCCTTTCAGCACTTTAGCTAAATGAAGGTTTTCTTCTACTTTTTTTCGGGTTTCAATAAGCTCACGCGGGCCAAACTCCCTGATATTGGGATCATAAATAGTTAACACACCCTTATCATGTGCCTGATTTAGAAACAATAACAGGTCATTACGGCCTTCGTCTTTAATTGCATTGGTTGAACCAAAAGTTACAATATCATTCGGAGATAAATCGGGAAAAATAAGCGATGGCGCCTGGGCAGATATATAAAACTCGTAGTCAGCATTATTTTCTTCATCCATAAAGGCCAGCGCTAAACGGGAATTACCCTCAAAACGAATAATATAATCAGTTCCTACATTATTAGCCTTCAAAAACCCGAGTGATAAATCACCAACCTGGTCGTTACCCATTCTCGACACAAACTGTACTGGCAACTTTAACCGCCCCAAAGTAATCGCCGTGTTCAAAACACTACCACCAACAATAGCTGCCGAGGGCTGCCCGTTTCTAAAAATAATGTCGTAAGTTGTTTCGCCAACTGTATATATTCTATCCATTGAAGCGATTATATTTTTCATTTAACTCTTTCATAAACTCCCATTGTCTCTTCCGTTCTTTGCTTTTATTGTACCTCCATTGCCAGTTATGCTCAATTGTTCCTGGCGTATTCATACGGGTCTCTTCTCCTGAATGTAAAATATCCTGCATAGGTACAATGGCCATTTTAGCAACCGACGACCATGCCATTTCAATTAACTGTTCCGGTATACTTTTACGATTTGTAAGGCTGCAATACGACTTCACAGTACTTTTGTCGGCTTTAGGCAACGAACTCCACCAGCCCCTGAGCGTATCATTATCGTGCGTCCCGGTATAAACAACATTGTTTGTTGAATAATTATGCGGAAGGTGAATATTTTTTGCATCTGAAGAAAAGGCAAACTGCAAAACCTTCATTCCCGGCAAATTAAAATAATCACGTAAAAATTCAACTTCTTGAGTAATCTCGCCCAAATCTTCAGCAACAACCGGCAAATCCGGCATTCTTGATTTCAGTATTTTCAACAATTCAAAGCCATTTGCCTTTTGCCAACTTCCTGTTTTAGCTGTTTCGGCCGATGCCGGTATTGCCCAGAACGATTCAAGACCCCTGAAATGATCAATTCGCACCAAATCAAACAAGTGTAAATTAAAATAAATACGGGCAATCCACCAGTGATATTCATCATGCTTCATTTTTTTCCAGTTAAATACCGGGTTACCCCATAACTGGCCATCATCGCTAAAATAGTCGGGAGGTACACCGCCTACAATTTCAGGTTTGCCGCTTTCATCTAAATGAAACAACGACTGGTTACTCCAAACATCAGCACTATCGTACGAAACATATAATGGAAGATCGCCGAAAATTTTAATTCCCTTATGGTGAGCATATTCTTTTAATCGAAACCATTGCCGGAAAAACAAAAATTGTTTAAATTTTTCAAACAGAATTAAATCTGAATTCTCTAAATGAATCTTATTTATATAATCGCTTTGACGTTTTTTAATTCCGACAGGCCATTTTTCCCATGATTCATTGTTAAATTTATTCTTGCAAACAGAATAAAGGGTATAATCATTAAGCCACCAATCATGCTCTTGTTGAAAAAAATTAAATTCATCCTTTAATTGCTCAAAATTTTCCGGGTTCGCTCTATAATTATTCCAACATTTTTGAATTAAGCTTTCTTTCCAGGGGGTAACCATTTCATAGTTAACAGAATTTTCATCAAACTCTAAATGATTAGATATATCAGACTTGTCAAGTAATTTCCATTTCACAAGCTCCCCGGGCGAAATAAACAATACATCTCCCGCATAAGCCGAATATGCCTGGTAAGGGGAATTCCCGGAGCCGTGAGGGCCAAACGGTAAAATTTGCCAAACGGAAAACCCGTTTTCCGAAAGCCTATCAATAAAACGATAAGCATCTTCCCCAAAATCGCCCACACCATATTCCGAAGGTAATGAACTCACATGTAATAAAATACCACTCCTTCTATCCAAAATAAAAAATTTTATATATGAAGATAAAAATACATTTCTAACACTTCAAATATGCTAAAAAATAAAACATATAGCATACCACACCCTTTATTTATGAGTAACACATGTTAAAAACCATTAAAAGTCATTTTAACTCTTTTTTAGAAATATTTAATATTCCGGTAACACACAATCGTGTTATACAGCATATATTTGTACCATCATTTTAACAATGAGGTCAGAAATTCGATTTGAGCAAATTTAGATATAAGTTTTCATAGTTAGGTTTAGTTAGGTTTAGTTAGTTTAAAGGGATAGGTATTTTTATCTATCCTTTTTTTATGCCCAAAATTTCACAGTTTTTTCAAAAATCATTTGTTCTCTGCGGGTTTAAACCTAATTTTACTACTTCGTTCGTGTGAAGGACAAAAAAACATGTGATATGCAAGTCAAAGAATGGATAAAAAACGCAATAAAACCCGAAGAAAACGAGAAATTTCTCGAAAACGGTCACGATTTCATTAATGAAGAAGCTTTACATAAAGCACTAAAAGAAAACAAAACGCCATCGAGGCAGGAAGTACGTGAGATTATCGTAAAAGCAAAATCGATAAAAGCGCTAAGCATTGACGAAACGGCCAAATTGCTTCATGTAACCGATAAAAGCTTATGGGATGAAATTAACACTGCCGCTATAGAAATAAAACGCAAAGTTTACGACAACCGCATTGTATTTTTCGCACCGCTCTATTGTTCAAACCTGTGTGTGAACAACTGTGCCTATTGTGGCTTCCGTTCTGAAAACAAAGATGAAAAGCGTCGCATTTTAACCATCGATGAAGTAAAAAAAGAAACAAAACACGTACTGAACAATGGCCACAAACGAATGATTATGGTTTATGGCGAACATCCGACAAGCGATGTCAATTACATGATTGAATCCATAAAAGCGGTATATTCAGTTGAAGAAAAAACCCCGAAAAGCGGACGCCCCACATCGATCAGGCGCGTAAACGTGAATGCTGCACCAATGTCGGTTGCCGATTTGAAAAAGTTAAAAGAATGCGGACTCGGCACGTACCAGGTTTTTCAGGAAACCTATCACAAAGAAACCTATCGGAAAGTGCACCCACAACATACCTTGAAGGGTGATTACAATTGGCGGCTTTATTCGCTTCACCGTGCCCAGGAAGCCGGTGTCGATGATGTAGCCATTGGTGCTCTGTTTGGATTGTACGACTGGCGCTTTGAAGTATTGGGACTTGTTGCCCATGCAGCCGACCTTGAGAAGCATTTTGGTGTAGGCCCGCACACGGTATCGGTACCACGACTTACTCCGGCCATCGGTTCTAAACTCAGCACACAATCGAAATACATTGTAAACGACGAAGATTTTAAAAAGCTGGTAGCTGTTTTGCGACTTGCATTGCCCTACCCCGGACTGATAATTACCGCTCGCGAGCAACCAGCGATAAAACGAGAGGTGATAAAACTGGGGTGCACGCAGACTGATGCCTCAACCAAAATTGGTATAGGTGCTTATCAGGAGTGTGTTGACGAAGAAACAAAAAGCTCGGAACAGTTTACCATTGGCGACCCGCGAAGCCTCGATGAAATTATTAAAGAAGTAGCCGAAATGGGAATGATTTCGTCGTTTTGTACGGCAGGTTACCGCTGCGGCCGTACCGGCGAAAAAATAATGGGAATGCTAAAACATTGTGTTGAAGGAAAATTCTGCAAGCTCAATGCCGTTCTCACCTACCGCGA
>JAQIDF010000184.1 GCA_027858145.1 Prolixibacteraceae bacterium
ACTGGATGCGAAACAACGGCTTCTTGAGCGGGTATTCCGAATACGATACATATATGTATGATGACGATTATAGCTTTATTGAAATTGACCATAGCAGGTACCATGTAGGCATGAATGAGTTGTTGTCCATCATGCAGGGAACAGGTGGTTCAGGTTCATCCCTGTCAGGCGGCAGTGGCAGCAGCGGAATATCGCCGGGAGTTATTGGTGGTGGGTTTTCACCTGGTGTTAATGTTCAGAATGTTCAAAGCATTCTTGGAAGCAGCAATGAAGCACCGAACCTGGTTCTGACTTATAATCATGGGTTAATTGTGCCGGTAGATTTTAATCGTATGAAGTACCGGTCTTTGTCAGTGCTTTCAAATCCTTTTATTAGTAAATCGTCTAATGAAATGTATAGGCTGAATACAATTTTAGATAAAACATATACACCAATGCTAAATGGTAATTATCCTTTGTTGTTTTTCTATAATTATTTTGGATGTCAAAATGTAGATGAATCAGCATCCGGTGTTTCAAAACCCTTTGTATATTAAATGATTATATTGGAATGAAGCGAAAACTGATATTCATAGTGGTTATTTTGCTCTTTGGGAGTATACAGAAAGTATTTTCTGATGAAGAAGAGAAAGTTAAAGCTGTAAAGCTTGGTGGTTCGGCTTCATTATCAAACAGCTTCTATAATTCCAATGGCATTGCTCCACGTCAACCCGGCAATACGCAAATGGGGATCATTCGTGCTAATGTTTCACTGTTTGAAGTTGTAGAGTTACCCTTTGAATTGTATTATTCATCGGGGCAGTTTGGCTATCAGCAACCATTTAATCAGTTTGGTGTAAGCCCGCGCATATCGAACTGGCTTACCTTGCACGCGGGGTATTTTTCTACACAAATGTCTGATTTTACGTTTGGCGATTTAAGAATGATGGGTGGTGGTTTTGAACTAACGCCCGGCAACTTCAGGCTTAAAGCAATTTATGGGCGCACACGCCAAAAAGTTGAGCCCAACAGGGTAAGTTATGCACCCGAGGTTTACAGGCAAACTGCCTATGTTGCCTCAATTGGTTATGGTAGCATGTCGAAAAGTTACTTCAATATCAATTTATTTCATGCCATCGACGATTCAACTTCAATTGTGGCCGATTCGTTGAGTATAACTCCAAATGAAAACCTTGTAGCTTCGTTTGATTTTGGGATCTTGTTCGGGCAGTATGTTTCTTTACGTGGCGAAGCAGGTGTGTCTGCTTTCTCATTAAATACCGGTGCATCCAAAATTGATGAAATTTCAATACCCGAACAGTTATTTACACCAAATTATTCAACAATGTTGGATGGTGCTGCAAAGCTCGATTTAAGTATTACCCCCTCAAAATACTGGTCGCTGATTCTGTCGTCGCGATATATCGGGCCTGGATTTCATACACTGGGGTATGCTTTAATGCCTAACGACTTGATGGAATTTATTGTAGCCCCACGATTACGTTTGTTTAAAAATAAGTTAAACATACGGTCGAAAGCCGGAATCAGGTATAATAACCTTCGTGATAACAAGCAGTCAACAACAAGCCGCTTTACTGGGATGTTTGCTTTAAACTGGCAAATTAATAAAAATGCAGGGCTTGATGCCAATTACAACAATAACCAGATAGAATCGTTACATAAAAACGATACGCTCAGGTTATCAAATGTTTACCAGTCTTTTTCGTTAACGCCCCGTTTTAATTTTGAAGCACTGGGAGGAATAAATAATATAGTGCTTACTTACTCGTATCAGGATGTCTCCGATAAAAATGTTTATACAAAGCAAACACAAGATAATAATACCAATACTTTTACTTTTATTTATTCTTTGTCACGTCCAAATTCACTGACCCTCACAACCAGTGCCATGTATAATAACACCAATATGAGCCAGATTGATTCGCGCATATTCCATTTTAGTGAGGCCGCTTCTTATCGGTTTTTAAAAAATAAATTAAGCACATCATTGAGCCTGGGGGCCAATTTTGTAAATGTTACAGATAACAGCCGGCAATTTGTGTTCAGGCTTAATTCATCGTATAGTTTTGGGAAATTGGGAACACTGGGGTTTTTTGTGACGAATAATAGTTTCAGGGAAGCGGGCACCATTGCCCGAAATTATAACGAGTTGTACGGAAGCATCCAGTACAATGTTAGTTTTTAATTGCATAAAACACTAGCTATGAAAAGTGAAAGACATATTTTGATATTTAAAATGGCATGCAATAGTTTGATGGTAATGATTGTGTTGCTGGTTTGTGTTTTCCAGTCCAAAGCACAGGGAAATACTTCCGGGGTGGAGGTTCGAAAAGCAAACTTGCATCTTATCGCTCAACCGGATGCCGATTCTGTAGTTCTGCGTTGGGCACCATCAACAGCAGGGGGGTGGATTGTTGCCAATCAACTGGGATTTACTGTTGAACGTATCAAAATAGATGAAAACATTGGGGTAGATGATGATGGCTATGAAACTTTAAATGAAGCTCCGTTAATGCCCATGTTGCTTGATGACTGGAAAGCTTATGCCGGTCCCGACAATCATTTATCGGCCATTGCTGCCCAGGCTGTTTATGGTGATTCTTTTATTCCGGAGCCATTAAACCAAAACGAGCTATCTGTGTTGAAAAATGCTGCCGATGAGCTGACAAACCGTTATTCTTTTGCATTATTTGCTGCTGACAATGATGCTGTGACGGCAAATGCCCTGGGACTTCGATATGTCGATAGGGAGGTTGAACCGGGAGAACGTTATGCTTACCGCGTTTTTGTGTCGCAAACCACCAATGAATATCGTTACGATACTGCTTATGTTATACTTACTGTTGAAGATGTTCCGAAATGGCCGTCGCCGGGCGGACTGGAATTTGAGAGCGGCGATGGAAGTATAAAATTAAAATGGGACGAAAGTGCATTATATCCATTTTCTGGTTACTATGTTTATCGCTCGGATGATGGTGGAAGTACATATCAAAAAATGAATAAAATTCCGCTTGTCGTGGTTTCAACAAAAGATAACCCGGATCCAAAACCGTTTTACACTGATACTTCAACCATAAATTATTCAATGTACCATTACCAGATATTGGGGATTACGCCATTTGGAGGGTTAAGCGAAGCGGCTGAGATTAAAGCATATTCCAAAGATATGACGCCACCTTTGGCTCCGCATATAAATAAAACCCGGCAGATTTCATCATCGCAGGTTAAAGTATCGTGGAAAATGCAGGATGTCCCTGATGATCTGAAAGGTTTCTTTGTAGCACGTAGTGCCGGGCCTGTTGATGGTTTTAAGTTATTGCATAATGAGGCTTTGCCCAAAAATACTTTTGAATATACCGATAATATTTTAGGTGAAACAGAAGCATACTACTCGGTTGCTGCTGTTGATACAGCTGGTAACCTGAGTTTCTCGCCAGCAGTGATGTCCGTTTTTATTGATACCATTCCACCTTCGGTGCCTCAAAATCTGTCCGGTATAATTGATTCTGCAGGAAAAGTAACATTAACCTGGGATTTGGGGCCTGAAAAAAATATAACAGGGTACCGTGTTTTGAGGGCCAATGCCCCCGATCACGAATTTTTACAGCTTACCGGACATGTTCATCCCGATACTGTTTTTATCGATTCTGTAAATATTAATACCCTTACGAGATATGTTTATTACAGAATAGCGGCCGTGAATAACCGTTTTCAGCATTCCGAAATGTCAGGGATGTTAAAACTGAGACGGCCTGATGTGCTACCTCCTGATGAAGCTGTTTTCCATGATGTTTTTGTTACCGATACTTGTGTAAACCTGAAATGGTATTGTAGTGGGAGTGATGATGTTGCCGGACAAAATCTTTACCGCAGGGATAAACCCGGCAGTGATTGGGATTTGTTAGCCAGCCTGGAACCCGGGGTCTCATTTTATACCGATAGCGATGTGCTTACCCATGTGAAATACTATTATACCTTAACCAGTGTTGATAGTTCAGGGCTTGTTTCAAATGAAGCTTTTCCGGTTGCAGCCAGACCATACGATACCGGTTACCGCCAAGCAATTGAAAATCTTGATGCACAATACAATGATGAGGATAAAACTGTGTTGTTGGAATGGAGCTATAAGCCTTTAACAGATGAGCGTTTTTGGTTTGTGATTTACAAATCAATTAATGGTGGAAATTATAAATTATACAAGGCAGTTGATGGTGATGAACGCAATTTTGTTGATAAATTCCCTACCGTTGGGGAATCAGGGTATGGTGTAATGGTGAAAACATCAAGTGGAGGAATGTCTGATATGGTGAAAACGACGTTGATGATACAGATGGAATAGGTCAGGGGTGGATCAAGAGGAGACAGAAGGTGCAGAGCACCGTAATATGTCAGTATTGACATGCTGAAATCAAATAAAAAAAGCTGCAAGATTTCTCCGGCAGCTTTTTTATAATTCTTATATTATGCTTGCATTGTTCTTATTAACACTTTGGGCTTTTACCTGTGGCTTTTTCAACATACCATTTTAATTCGTACGATGACGGGCGCTCAAGCGGCAAGCCGTATACCCTGTCCATAATAAGCGATGACAGAACACCGAGTGCCCTTGAAACACCAAACAGTACGGTGTAGAACGTGTATTCTTTGATTCCGTAGTGGTGCAACAATGAACCTGAATAAGCATC
>JAQIDF010000336.1 GCA_027858145.1 Prolixibacteraceae bacterium
TAGTAGCGGGAGCAGGACTTGAACCTACGACCTTCGGGTTATGAGCCCGACGAGCTACCAACTGCTCCATCCCGCAATGTCCGGTACATTTGTTTCCCAAATGCGGATGCAAATATAGATATCTTAATCAAACCTGCAATAGGTTACTGGTAAAAAAATGCTGTTTATTTTTGCTTTTTTTGAATTGCCCCTGTAATATGCTTATTTACTTATGCTTATTGTTTGATATTTTTTTCAATTTATTTCGCAAATTAGCTTTATGCTTATGACGTTGGTTTTTTGTTTCACGCTGTATTTAAATTTTTAAATTTGTAGCTGTTTAAACCTAAAGGTATGCCGCATAAAGTCAAACCATTTCTTAAGAAAGCATCTAAGAAATATCGACTCACGATAGTTGATAGTTTCAATTATACCGAAGTTTTTTCAATGAATGTATCAAAACTAAAGTTTTGGCTTTACAACTTGTTAATATTAATTATGGGCATAGCTCTTGCTGTTTTGCTCATTTTCTTTACCCCGTTGAAAAGAACAGTTCCCGGTTATCCTTCAAGTCAGTTAAGCAAAATGATGGTTTATAATTCAATGATGCTTGATTCACTGGCAAACGAGATACAAAAGCGCGATTCGTACCTAGATAATATTCGCGAGGTTATAAGCGGAGGTATCGTTGAAGATACTGCTTTTGCTGATAAGATAGACACAAATGTTGAAATGAAAAATGTTCAAAGCGATTCAATTTTCAATGAGTTAGTTGGTCCTGATAAATATAAATTTTCGTACTTGCAAAATCCGGCACAGAATAAATTATTATCAGAAATGAATTTTTTTACACCGGTAGAGGGGGTTGTTGTTAACCGGTTTTATGCAGCACCCGGACATTTTGGTACCGACATTGTAGCTGAAGAACATTCTCATATATCAGCTGTTTTGGATGGAACCGTTGTTTTTGCCGAGTGGTCGGTAACAACCGGCTATGTTGTCCAAATTCAGCATAGCAATAATATTATATCAATATACAAACACAATTCAGATATAACAGTGAAGCCCGGTGACAGGGTGACTGCAGGTGATGTAATTGCCATAATGGGCGATGAAGGAAAATATTCTACCGGGCCACACCTTCACATTGAAATTTGGCAAAATGGAATGCCAATTGACCCCGAAGCGTACATCAATTTTTAACAATAGATTCATGAAACGACTAGCAATTTTAGGTTCAACCGGCTCGATAGGTACACAGGCACTTGATGTAGTTGAAGCCAATCCGAAGCTTTTCAATATTAAGGTATTAACAGCCCATAACAATGTTGAATTGTTGATAAAACAAGCATTGAAGTTTAAGCCTAAAACAGTAGTTGTTGCAAATGACGAGCATTATGATGCGCTAAGCAATGCACTTGAAATTGAAGGAATAGAAGTGTATTCGGGCGCATTGGCATTACAGCAGGTGGTGCTTGATGATGATGTGGATATGGTTGTGGCTGCAATGGTTGGTTATGCCGGACTTTTACCAGTTGTGAATGCCATTAAGGCCGGAAAGGAAATTGCCCTTGCCAATAAAGAAACTTTAGTGGTTGCCGGTGATATTATTACACGTTTGTGCGCCAAACATAATGTCAAATTATTACCAATCGACTCAGAACATTCTGCAATATTTCAGTGCCTGGAAGGGGAACGCACACAAGATCTTGATAAAATAATTCTGACATGTTCGGGAGGCCCGTTTCGGAATTTTTCATCAGAAGAGTTAAGAAGCGTTACCAGCAAACAGGCACTCGCTCATCCAAACTGGGATATGGGGGCAAAAATTACCATCGATTCGGCTACCTTAATGAATAAAGGTTTTGAGGTGATAGAGGCAAAATGGTTGTTCAACCTTCCTCCCGAAAAGATTGATGTGGTTATTCATCCACAAAGTATCGTACATTCAATGGTGCAATTTGTTGACGGATCAATCAAAGCGCAAATGGGATTGCCTGATATGCGTTTGCCTATTCAACATGCAATGTGTTACCCCGGCAGGGTAGAGAACAGTTTTCCCCGTTTTTCTTTCTCCGACTATTCAAAATTGACTTTTCATTCTCCCGATACTAAAAAATTTCGTAACCTTGCACTCGCTTATAAGGCAATTGAAAAAGGGGGGAATATGGCGTGTATTGTTAATGCTGCCAACGAAGTTGTAGTAAAAGCTTTTCTGCAGGAACGCATTTCTTTTTTACAAATGCCCGAAGTGATTGAACAATGTATGGATAAAATATCTTTTATTAGTCAGCCTGAAATTGACGATTATATTGAAACCGACAAGCAAACCAGGCAGAAAGCTAACGAGATAATTAAAAAAATAGTTTAAAACAGGAGACAGAATCGCAGATGGAAGTATTAGTTAAAATTGCACAATTTCTTTTAAGTCTTTCACTCTTAATTATTATTCACGAAACCGGCCACTTTATTTTTGCCAAAATATTTAAATGCAGGGTAGAAAAATTTTACCTGTTTTTTAATGCAGGCTTTACTTTATTTAAAACAAAAAAAGGAGAAACCGAATACGGAATAGGATGGCTGCCATTGGGCGGTTATGTGAAAATTGCCGGAATGATTGATGAATCGATGGATAAGGAGCAAATGAAACTACCTCCTAAACCATACGAGTTCAGATCGAAAAAAGCTTACCAGCGATTATTGATCATGGTTGGTGGGGTACTGATGAACTTTCTGGCTGCCCTCATAATTTACATCGGTATATCGTATGCCTGGGGTAAGGATTACTTACCTGTCGAAAATTTGAAATATGGAATGGCGGTGAACGAAGTTGGAGAAGAAATAGGCTTTCGCGATGGTGATGTAATAATATCAGTTGATAATGAACCGGTGGTCGATTTTTTTGATGTGTCGAAAAGTATTATGCTAGACGATGTTGAATCGGTTCAGGTTAAGCGTAATGGTAGTATTGAAAATGTGATGATAACCGAACAGGATATCGCTAAAATGATGAAAAGTCCCAGGATGCTTGGGCTACGCTATCCCTTTGAGTTGAAAATTACTGATTTTTCATCTGATTCGCCTGCAAAGGAAGCCGGATTACAAAATGGTGATGAAATTGTAGCCATTGATGGTTATGAATTTGAATTTTACGACCAGTTTACAGAATACCTTAAACAACATAAAAGTGAAACTGTAATGGTAACTGCAATGCAGGAAGGCAGCAAAATTGAAGTTCCGGTTAATTTAACAGAAGAGGGATTATTAGGAGTTCGTAGCAATAGAAATATCTCAAAACATTTTGAGTTCGCGCATTACGATTACGGATTTTTTGAAGCTATACCTGCCGGACTTAAACGGGGATGGGAAACCTCAGTCGACTATCTGAAACAGTTCAAACTTATTTTTAACCGCACCACAAAAGGGTACGAATCTTTGGGTGGTTTTATTACCATTGGTAATATTTTCCCCGGTATGTGGAACTGGAAAATTTTTTGGGATATGACTGCTTTTCTTTCGATTATTCTTGGGATTATGAATATTCTGCCAATTCCGGCGCTTGACGGTGGGCACGTAATGTTTGTGCTGTACGAGATGATAACCGGACGTAAGCCCAGCGAGAAATTTCTTGAATATGCACAGTACGTAGGGCTTGTTTTACTATTGTTTTTGGTGCTTTATGCCAATATCAATGATGTTGTCCGACTATTTCGATAACTCCAATTTATTTTAAGTAAGGATGTTTTTATATCGAAATCTGAACTTTGATTATTATATTTGTTGAAATTTAACTTTGATTAACTATGAACTTGAATATTATTGCCGGTTGGTTCGGAGGACAAGAAATTATCATTATCCTCATAATTGTATTAATATTTTTTGGTGGACGAAAAATACCGGAGCTCATGAAAGGCCTTGGAAAAGGAATGAAAGAGTTTAAAAACGCCAATAAAGACGAAGATGACGAACCTGATCAAGGCCAGGAAGATAACGAGAATAAAAAATAACTGTTAAGCTAAGAATCAGAGCCCTGCCTTTTTGTTATGGCGGGGTTTTTGTTATGTGCAATAAAAACAATATTATCATGAAACAATTAATACAAATCCTTACTGTTTTTATTCTGATTGTACTACTGGGAGCTTGCGATAGCCGAAATCAAACATCGATGAAAAGAAATGTAACCGGTAAGGCCGGAGAACTTGTCGTTGTTATAAAACCAACCGCATGGGATAATGCCCCCGGTAAACTGATTCGTGATGTTTTAGCTCAACCTCAGCTTAGCCTGCCACAGGAGGAACCGATTTTTGATCTTATCAATATTCCGCACGATGCTTTTGGGCAAATATTCCGCACAAGCCGAAATCTTTTGGTGGTGAAAATTGGTAACGAAGTTGAAGAAAATGACTTTCGGTTAAAACGCGATGTACATGCATTTACACAGGCAATAGGGTATATTGATGCCAAAACAGTTGATGATTTTGAGAAAATATTCAACGAAAACTCTGACCGTTTAGCCTCTTTCTTTATGAAAGCCGAACGCAGGCGTCTTGTTGTGAATTATTCAAAATATTACGAACGTGTCGTATTGGCAAAAACCGAAGAACAATTCGGAATTACATTAAATGTACCCCCCGGATTTGTTGTCGATAAAGTTGAAGATGATTTTATGTGGATTCGTTTTGAAACGCCTGGAATTAGTCAGGGGATTTTTATTTACTCGTTTCCATACGAAGATGAAAATACATTTACGGCCGATTATATGAAGATAAAACGCAATATCGTATTGCACAAAAATGTTCCGGGACCTACCGAAAGTTCTTATATGTCAACCGAAAGTGAATTGCCTGTTGTTTTTAATGTGTTTAAAAAAGATGGCAATTATGCATCAGAAATGCGGGGGTTATGGACGGTTGAGAATAATTTCATGGGCGGCCCATTCATTAATTTGGCTATGCTCGATATTTTGAATAACCGTGTGGTTGTTCTTGATGGTTTCGTTTATGCCCCGGGAAAGGACAAACGGAACTATCTTCGTCAGGTTGAAGCGATGGTTTACTCGTCAGAATTTGTAAACCAGGATGAAATTGATAAAGTTAACAAACAGCTTGATTTCGAAAACTAAAAAAAATCAATTCAATGAGCGACATAATAAAAGTAGGAATAACGCAAGGAGATATAAACGGAATAGGGTATGAAGTAATCATAAAATCGTTTGCCGATTCACGAATGCTCGAATTTTGTACTCCCGTTGTTTATGGATCACCCAAAGTGGCGGCTTATCACAAGAAAGTACTGGAATTCGAAAATTTTAATTTCCATCAAGTACGTGAAGCATCTGATGCAGATAAACACAAAGTAAACATCATTAATTGTTGCGATGATAATGTGAGGGTAGAGTTGGGACAAACCAGTAACATCGCTGGTGAAGCGGCTTATCTGGCTCTCGAGCAGGCAATAAATGATCTGAAAGAAGGAAAAATAGATGTGTTGGTTACCGCACCCATCAACAAAGAAACCGTTCAATCAGATATGTTCAACTTTCCGGGGCATACAGAGTATCTGGCTCAGCAATTTGAATCTGATAACCCCTTGATGCTCTTGATTTCTGAAAATATTAAAGTTGGTGTTGTAACAGGACATATGGCCATAAAGGATGTGCCTGCTGCAATAACAAAGGAGCTGATTCTTAAAAAATTAGATGTTTTGAATAAAACATTAGTGCAGGATTTTGCCTGTACCAATCCACGTATTGCTGTTTTGGGCCTTAACCCACATTCCGGCGACAACGGGGTGCTAGGCAACGAAGAGAATGATATTATTATACCGGCATTAAAAGAAGCTTTTAATAAAGGAATAACAGCTTTGGGGCCATATGCAGCCGATGGCTTTTTTGGTTCAGGTCAGCACAATAAATTTGATGCTGTTTTGGCTATGTATCACGATCAGGGATTGGCTCCTTTTAAAGCGTTAACCTTTGATGAAGGGGTTAATTTTACCGCAGGCCTGCCAGTTATCCGTACTTCTCCCGGACATGGAACTGCATTTAATATTGCCGGACAGAATATAGCTTCCGAAGAATCTTTTAAAGAAGCAATTTATAAAGCTATTGACATTTTCAGAAACAGGAAAACCTATGAGAGAATAAGTAGGAATCCTTTACCTAAATATGAGATTAAAGCAAATGGTGAGTCTGATCATGTTGATTTAACCAAAGTGCAAGATACTGAATTTTAATATGATAGAATACATTAGCGGCCAGGTAATTGAACTAAACCCGGCACACACGGTAATCGATATAAACGGAATAGGATATTTTATTCACATCTCGGTTAATACTTATTCATTACTGAATGGTAAAAAACAAGCTATGTTGTATGTTCATGAAGTTATTCGTGAAGATGCGCATGTTTTATATGGGTTTCACGATTTTGATGAAAGGGAGTTGTTCCGAAACCTCATTTCTGTTTCAGGCGTTGGTGCTAATACCGGCATTCTTTTCCTATCGTCGTTGCCTGCCAGCGAAATCAAAGTTGCTATTGTAAGTGGCGATGTTAACCGCTTGAAAAGTGTTAAAGGGGTAGGTTTAAAAACAGCTCAGCGTATTATTGTTGAATTGAAAGATAAATTGAGTAAAGAGCCAATTTCTTCAAACATTTTTTCAGAACCGGACAATAGTACGCGTGACGAAGCGTTATCAGCATTAGTTACCCTTGGATTTGTGAAGAAAGGCGCCGAAAAAGTGGTTGACAAAATATTGAAAAATAACCCTGAATTTTCGGTTGAACAAATAATCAAGGAAGCATTGAAACAAATGTAAATCCCTGTTCGTTTTGAAAATACGCATTCTCGATATAATTATTCTGATAACATTGTTTGTGGCTACCTCATCGATAGGGTATGCACAAAACAATGGTGATAACACCGTTGAAATAGATACTACCGGCACTCTCAAATATCCTTTTGAAGATGAAGGTGAATTTGATTATTCCGACGACAATAAATCTCCGCTTTTTCTTAACCGGCCTTCAAATATCGAAACTCAAATTGAATACGACTCTGAAACCGGTGAGTACATCATTCGTGAAAAAATTGGCGACATTGACTACCGGATGCCCAAAGCATTAAACCTTGAGGAATATGTAAAATATGATTTCGACAGGGCCATAAAAAATTATTGGCGTACACGCACCGAGGCCGAAGGAATCGAAACGCAACAGGGTGGCTTGATACCTCAGTTGCGAATCGAAAGCGAGGCTTTTTCTAATATCTTTGGCAGCGAGGTTATTGATATTCGCCCGCAAGGATATGTTGAAGTGCAATTTGGTGTTGAATCACGTTATAATGGAAATACTACTTTGCCCGAGCGTATGCGGCGTACAACCAATTTCGATTTTGAAAATCAGATAAACGTAAGCGTGCGCGGAAAAATTGGCGATAAGGTGAACATGGATTTTAATTACAACACCGAAGCTACTTTTGATTTTGAAAATGAAATGACCCTCGATTATGTAGGTAAAGAAGATGAGATTATTCGCAGGATAGAAGCGGGTAATGTTTCGCTGCCATTAAATGGAACTTTAATTCAGGGCGGAACGAATTTGTTTGGAATTAAAACCGAAATGCAATTCGGCCACCTGAATGTAACGACGGTAATATCACAACACAAAGGTGAGTCGAATGTTATTCAAACCGAAGGCGGTGCCCAAAAAACCAAGTTCGACATTAAAGTATCCGACTATGATGAAAACAGGCATTTCTTCATTTCAAAATATTTCAGGGATAATTACAACAGTGCATTAAGTATGCTTCCTGTTATTCGTTCGCAAGCAGTTGTTACAAAAATTGAAGTATGGATTACCAATAAGTCACAAGATTTTACCTCATCGCGCGATATTTTAGCTTTTGTTGATTTAGGCGAACCGGCACAGAACCTCACAAACAGTGTTCCCGGTTTTGAAGGTATATCGAACTACCCCGGCAATGCTTCAAACGGGATGTATTCAACATTGAATTCAAATTATCCTGATGTTCGTTATTCAGACCGCGTAAACAATACCTTGAAACCGTTAGAGACGTATAGCTTCAAAAACGGTCGCGACTGGGAAAAAATTAATCAGGCCCGCAAACTTGATCCCAACGAATATACTTTCAATGAACAGCTTGGTTTTATTTCGTTAAGATCGCCTTTGAATAACGATGAAGTTCTTGCTATTGCTTACGAATATACATTAAACGGGGAGGTTTTTCAGGTTGGTGAATTTACAACAAATAATATTGATTCTGATAAAAGTTTATTACTTAAGTTATTGAAAGGTACCAATTTATCGCCCGGAATGCCTACCTGGGACTTGATGATGAAAAATATTTACAATATTGGTGCTTATAATTTATCATCAAGTGAATTTGATTTTCAGGTTACATATTATAATGACTCAACAAATACACATCTTAATTATTTACCCGAAAGTGAGCTTCAGGATACCATATTACTTCGCTTGATGAACCTTGACAACCTTGACTCACAAAATGATTATACCAAGAATGGTGATGGTATGTTCGACTTTATCGAAGGTATTACTGTGCTTAGCCAGACAGGCAGGATTATTTTCCCGAAACTTGAACCTTTCGGTGCAAATGTTGCCAATAACATCAGCGATACGGAACTAAAAGATAAATATGCATTTAGCTCATTATATGACGATTCAAAAACCAATGCTGAACAGGATGTAGAACATGATAAATTTCGTATTGTAGGTTCGTACACAGGTTCATCTGGCTCAGAGATTTCACTTAACTCATTTAATCTTGCACCAGGATCTGTTAATGTTACAGCTGGAGGTCAACAATTAACAGAGGATATTGATTATGTGGTTGATTATGCCATGGGACGTGTGAAAATAATTAATGAAGGCTATATTGAAGCCGGAACACCTATCCAGGTATCAACTGAAAGTCAGGAATTGATTTCTACGCAACGAAAAACCATGATTGGTACGTATGCCAATTACGTGTTTTCTGATGATTTCAATGTAGGTGGTACTTTCTTGTTTATGAACGAAAAGCCAATTACCAACAAAGTTGATATGGGCGAGGAGCCGGTTTCTAACTTAATGTTGGGGCTTGATTTTCAGTACGACCAGCGTTCAAAGTTATTGACGGATGCGATAAATATATTGCCATTTTACGAATCGGATGTTGAGTCGAGCATATCCTTAGAGGGTGAAGTTGCCAAGTTAATAACCGGCAATTCGGGTTCTACTGACAACCAGGTTTATATCGATGATTTTGAAGGAGTGGAAACCCAATATTCCTTTTTGAGCCCATATGGCTGGGATTTGGCTTCTACCCCGCAGAACCAACCATCATTGTTCCCAGAGGCTGAAATTACCAACAGTTTGACATACGGTTACAACCGTGCACTGCTGGCGTGGTACTATATCGACAGGGAAGTATTTGTAGAACCGTCGAGCCAGACCATGCCTTCACATATTAAGGCTAATCCCGATGCCCGTTCTAATCACTATGCCCGTTCGGTAAACATTAAAGAAATATATCCGGGGAAAGAAGTAGCAATTAGTCAACCCAATTATCTCACTACACTCGACCTTGCTTATTATCCTACTGAAAAAGGGCCTTATAACTTCGATGCAGAAGGCGAACCCGGAATATCTGCCGGGGTTGATGAAAAGAATAATTTGAAACAGCCCGAATCACGATGGGCCGGAATTATGCGTAATATTCAGACAACTAATTTCGAAGCTTCCAACGTTGAGTATGTTGAATTTTGGGTGCTCGATCCATTTATTTATGATGAAGGCACGCACGAAGGTGGTGATTTGTACATAAACCTGGGTAATGTTTCTGAAGACATTTTGAAAGATTCACGAAAAGCATTTGAGAATGGCTTACCTATTGGCGAAGTAGAGAATGTTGATACCACCGTTTGGGGACGTGTTTCAACAAAAATGCAGCTCGGTGTTGCATTCGAGAATGAAGCTACCAGCCGTGAGTATCAGGATATCGGTCTTGACGGGTTGAATAGCAATGACGAAACGTTGTTCTTCAACGAATACCTTAACCGGATGCAAACGATATTAACACCTGAAGCTTTTGATGATGTGATGAGTGACCCGTCTAACGATAATTTTAGCTACTATCGTAGCTCTTTGCACGACCAGATGGAACATTCAGTATTTGAACGTTACAAGAAATACAACAATGTTGAAAGTAACTCTCCAACAGATGAAATGAATACTGAATCGTATACCATGGTAGGTAAAACCCAGCCTGATGTTGAAGATATTAACGGTGATAACACCTTAAGTGAACTTGAAGCATATTATCAGTACAAGGTAAGTATTCGTCCAGAGGACATGAAGGTAGGGGAAAATTACATTGTCGATAAAGTAGCTGCCACGGTAACCCTTCGTAATCAGGAAACCGAAACGGTTACGTGGTACCAGTTTAAAGTTCCGGTTACCGATGAGAATGAGTATGAAAAGTATGGTGAAATAAATAGTTTCAAATCCATCCGTTTCATGCGAATGTTTTTAACAAATTTTTCCGATTCAGTAATTATGCGTTTTGGGTCGTTAGGGCTTGTTCGTTCCGATTGGCGTGAAGTTGAAGATCCAATGGTTGAAGAGGGAGCCGCCGAATCGGCTAATGCAATATTTGAAACTACTTCTATCAACATTGAAGAAAACGGAAGCAAATCGCCAATTAACTACGTTCTACCTCCCGGCATTGATCGTGAAACAGACCCCTCGAACCCTACACCAATCGAGATGAATGAACAATCGATGTTGATGAAGGTGAAGAACCTTGAATCGGGTGATGCCCGGGCGGTATATAAAACAGCAGGTATCGATTTACGTCAGTTCAAATTCCTGCGAATGGAGGTGCATGCTGAAGAAATTGAAGATTATCCACTTAACGATGAGGAACTATCAGTTTTTATTCGCTTAGGAAACGACAAATACAATTATTACGAATATGAAATTCCACTAAAACTCACACCAAGGCCTGCAACAAGTTATAATAACGATAGGGAAACAGACCGAATGATTGTATGGCCTGAAGAAAATAGTTTGAATATTGAACTGAACCGCTTACCTGATTTAAAACTTGAGCGGAATGCCGTTGCACGCGAAGCCGGTTCCACGGTTAGTATGTCAGATGTTTATGAACAGTACGATGAAGAGTCGACCAACTCGAAAAATATAATGAAGGTTAAAGGGAACCCGAGTTTGGCCAGTGTCGATTTGGTTTATATTGGAATTCGTAATCCTAAAAATGATGTTCCTACATCTAAATCGGTTGAAGTTTGGGTAAATGAATTGCGGGTGAGCGATTACGATCAAAGTGGAGGATGGGCTTCACAAGGGCGCATGTCGGTTCGCCTTGCCGATTTGGGTAGTGTGTCATTATCGGGTAGGACAGAATCAGTAGGCTGGGGGAGTATCAGTCAGCCGGCCAGTATGCGAAGCCTCGAAGATCGTTACCAGTTTAATCTTGCAGCTACAGCCAATCTTGGTAAATTATTGCCTGAAAAAATTGGATTAAATATGCCACTGTTCTACAGTTATTCACGCAATGTTGCAAGCCCCAAATACAGCCCGCTTAATACCGATGTTGACATGGACGATGCAATTGATGCTATTGAAGACCCTGAAGATGTGGAAGAATTGCTTGAATTGTCGCAGGATGTTGTAACACGGAAAAGTATAAACTTTAATAATATAAGCCTTGAGCCACAACGTGAAAACAGAGAGCGCAAGCCATGGCCAACCGATATTGAAAACTTCTCATTGTCGTATGCCAAAAACGAGCAGGTAAGCCATAATGTAGATGTCAAAAACTACCTGCAAAAAAACGAGAAGGCAGTGTTTAATTACAACTATTCAATGCGTTCGAACGCAATTACACCATTCAAAAATATTGGTTTTCTCAAAAATAATGTATTTGCACTTATACGTGATTTTAATTTTTCACCTTTACCAGAACTGATCTCATTTCGCACTGATTTAACAAGATCTTATAATGAACGAACAGCTCGTGATAATACGGGTTATGGGCTTGAAATGCCCACAACTGTTCAAAAGGACTTTATGTGGAACCGGTATTTCGACTTTAAATTTAATTTGACCCGTGCCTTGAGAATTGATTTCACAAATCAGAATGTAGCACGTATTGATGAATTGGAAGGGATCATGGATAAAGACCGTTATCCCGACGAATATGCAAAAATGATGGATGAGATTTATGAAAATATCTCTTCGTTTGGCCGGCCTGTCGACTATCAGCATAGTATAAATATCAATTACCGTTTGCCAATTAATAAATTGCCACTGCTCGACTGGACTTCGGCCTCGGCAACATACCGTGGTACTTACGACTGGATGGCAGGTTCACAATTGCAGGATGAAAGCATAGAATTGGGTAATAATGTGGGTAATAACATGAATGCCCGTATTAACGGTCAGCTAAATTTTCTCACATTATACAATAAAGTACCGTATTTGAAAGAAATTAATAGTAAATACCAGTCGTCTCGAAGAACATATGGTTCGAGAGCCCGGGGGCGTCAGAACCAACAACGTGAAGCCAGCAAAAGCGACGAACCCAAGCGAATAAAAGATGTAAGTTTCTCCGATAAAAATGTAGCATTCAGGGCCGATGTGCCTAAGTCTATTTTCCACAGGTTGGGAACTGAAGATGTAGAAGTTGCGGTTGTTAACGAACGGGGCGATACCATTGATGGTGAAGTTACGATAGTTGATATGAACAGGGTAAACTTTAAACCATCGGTGAGTGTTCGCGAAGGCCGGGTAATTGTTAACGGTAAAAAGGAAGTTGATGAACTCTTTCTGGAAAAGGCACTCGACTTTTCAGTGCGAATGCTGATGGGGGTTCGTTCGTTCAGGATAACCTACAACAAAACCGGGGCAACTTCATTGCCCGGATTCATGCCTGAACCATATTTATTTGGTATGCGTAACGATGAAAGTACCGGTAGTTCGCTGGCACCTACAATACCATTCCTGTTAGGTTGGCAGGATGAAGATTTCATTTTTGAAGCAGCCAAAAATGAGTGGATTACAACCGATAACTCCATTCAAAAGCAATATTCACTTCAAAACAGTGAAGCATGGAATTTTTCAATGCAGTTTGAACCCATTCCAAATGTGAGAATCGATTTTACGGGTTCACGCCGTGAATCAAAAAATATTAGCAGTTATATTAATTATAATGAAAGCGAAAAGCTTTTTGAACTACAAAACAGAAGGGAAACCGGTAACTTTGAAATGACAATCTTAACGCTGGCAACAGCTTTCAGGGAAAACTTGTCGGGCGATGAGAAAACATCGGAGTTGTTTGATGAATTCAGGAACAAAAATCGCCAGGTTATTGCAAGCCGTTTGAACGAACAGCGTGGTTGGGACGATCAAGACGGGTATGGCTTGAATCCGGATATAAAAGAAAATGGGGTGTCGCTTAACTCAGCTGATGTTATCATACCTGCACTTTTGGCTACTTATACTGGCACCGACCCATCTCATATTTCGCTTAAATCCCGTCCCGGATTGTCATCAATCAGGCCAAACTGGCGTTTGAATTATAATGGTAATCCACAGCAAATTGAGTGGCTTAGTGGTAATGTGCAATCGTTAAATTTCAGTCATAGTTATAAGTCATCTTTCAGCATTGGGCGTTATGAAACCAACCTGGCATATTCGCCTGATGAGAATGGCATAAGCTGGGTGCGCGATGAAATTGACGGTAGTTCATTTGTTCCCGAACTTGCAATTTCATCGGTTAATATTCAGGAATCATTCAACCCGCTTATTAATATTGATGTGGTTTTCAAAAACGATTTAAGTACCCGCTTTGAAATTCGTAAAACACGGAACCTTAACTTTGACTTTACGGCCAACCAGTTGAGCGAAATGACTAAGAATGAATTTTCTGTGGGTATTGGTTATCGCTTCACCGGTATGGATATGATTATCAAAACAAGCCGTGGCAGGCAAGAGGCCACAAACGATTTAAACCTGCGATTGGATATCACAGGTAGTAACTTTAAAAGTGTTTTGCGCAAAATTGATGTGGATGAAGGAGAATTAAATGGTGGAACACGAATGCTGTCGTTTGACTTTAATGCCGATTACATGTTTAGCGAGAAACTGACGGTTAAGCTATACTATCAGTATAATTTAACCGATCCGCACAGTACGTTGAACGGCTATTTGCAAACAAACACGAAATTTGGGTTGAGCTTCAATTTTGCTATTATGTAATTCAAGCTTTCAGATTGAATTTCTTAATGATTGTATCCATTGACCAAAAAATAGTTAATCTTTTCGATTGCTTATTTTTTATTGAAACCACATGAGGGCCGCTGATGTATAAATGAATGTCCGGAAGTTCTTTAATAATTGAGTCAACATAATTGGTGATTTCCTTTTCGGTTGTAGGGCCTATGAAAGTACATATTACATAGCTGGTTTTTACCTTTTTACTGGTTTGTATTACATCATCAGCCGGAACTGCCTGACCGAGATATGTACAGTTGTAACCGGCTTTTTTTAGCAAATAATAGTAATAGAGAATGCCCAGTTCGTGGTAATCCCATTCAGGTAAGGCTAGTAAAATATGTGGTTTTGATGTTGATGGGAGCGGAAGTTGATCAATAACTGAAAATAATTTCAGCTTGCACATGTTAGAGAAAAAATGTTCGTGTCCGGGTGTTATTTTCCCGTTTACCCATAAGTTTCCAACAATTTTCAAGAAAGGAAATACAATGTCCTCAAAAGTTTCCTCAATACCGTATTCTTCAATATACAAATTAAATAAGTTGCTTAGCGTAGACTGATCAAAATGCAGCGAAGCATTCATCAGTTGTTCAATGGCCGTTTCTTTTGCTCCACCCGATTTGGTATGTTCTGAAGCTTGATCGATGATTTCCTTTTCACTCAATGCAGCAATCTGCGATATTTTTATGCCCTTTTTTCTTAACAGTGCAACGTTGAGTAGTTTCATTAGTTGTTGTTCACTGTAATAACGGGTATTTCCGCCGGAACGGATTGGGGTAAGCAAACCGTACCGTTGTTCCCATATACGAATGGTGTGTGCTTTAATTTGCGACATCACCGATAATTCGCCTATTGAGTAATGTTTATTCATGAGTGAAACTTCGGTTTTGAGAAATAAACCCTAAACTAATGATTTTGTTTAAAAACAAGGTGTCGTTAATTTAAACATTTTTGTAATGGCATCGATAACTTTTTCATTCAACGTGCTTTGTTTAGTATTGATTTTACTTATTTTTACTTAGAAACTTAAACAGTTTTTACAAACCGGATAAAAATACAATTACATGCATATTCATTTTATAGCTATTGGCGGAAGCGCCATGCACAACCTGGCCATTGCCCTCAAACAAAAAGGTTATACCGTTACCGGTTCCGACGATGAAATTTTTGAACCTTCCCGGTCGCGTTTATTAGCACACGATTTGTTACCCCACAAAGAAGGCTGGGATCATGAAGCCATCGATAAATCAGTTGATGCCGTTATTTTAGGGATGCATGCACGTCCCGATAACCCCGAATTGCAGCGTGCTCAAGAATTGGGCATTAAAATTTACTCGTATCCCGAATACCTATACGAACAGACAAAGAACAAAAAGCGGATTGTTATAGGTGGTAGTCATGGCAAAACCACAACTACTTCGATGGTAATGCATGTATTGGATTCATGCGGAATGAAATTTGACTATATGGTTGGTGCCAATATCAAAGGTTTCGATACCATGGTGAGACTTTCAGATGATGCAGAGATTGCCGTATTCGAAGGCGATGAATATTTGTCATCACCTATTGACGCAAGTCCCAAGTTTCACCATTACCGGCCGGATATTGCCTTGCTTACTGGTATTGCCTGGGACCATATCAATGTTTTTCCAACATTTGAAAATTATATACACCAGTTTGAAATTTTTGTTTCGCTGATTAAACCCAAGGGAACACTCATTTATTTTGAAGAAGATAAATGCCTGAAACGCATTGCCGATAATGTAATGGGAAAGGTGCTGGTTATGCCTTATCGTACCCCATCGTATTATATCGATAACAACAAAACCATTCTTGAATCTGATATTGGTGACATGCCTTTGTCCATTTTTGGTAAGCATAACCTACAAAATTTAGCCGGAGCCAAGTTGGTATGCTCTGAGTTGGGCATTCCCGACAAATTGTTTTACGAGAAAATTGCAGAATTTAAGGGATCATCGCGCAGGCTCGAAGTGATTGCCGACACTGATGATGCAACTGTATTTTACGACTTTGCGCATTCGCCATCGAAATTAAAGGCCACAACCGATGCAGTAAAGTCTCAATATTCTGATCGAAAGCTTGTTGCTGTGATGGAGCTGCACACGTTCAGCAGTTTAAAAAAGGAATTCCTGCCCGAGTATCACAACGCGATGTCGGCAGCCGATAAAGCCCTTATTTATTTTAATCCGCGAACAATTACACACAAAAAGCTCGAACCAATTACCGAAAAACAGGTTGAAGAAGCCTTTGGAGGCAGTGTAAGGGTTTATACCAATGCCGATGAATTATTTGAAGACTTAGGAAAATGTGAGTGGAAAAATACAAATCTGCTGATTATGACTTCGGGAAATTTCTCGGGCAAAGATGTGAAGTTATTTGGGCAGAAACTAATACGTAATCAATAAACTATTATTCTATGAAAAGTAACTTGTGGAAAGCAATAGGCCCAGGTATTATTTGGGCAGGAGCAGCAATTGGAGTGTCTCATTTGGTACAATCGACACGGGCAGGTGCCGATTATGGTTTTCAACTTATTCTAATCGTCTTGTTGGCTAATGTACTGAAATATCCTTTTTTCCAGTTTGGTCCGCGTTATGCAATTGCAACAGGCGAAAGCCTTATCGACGGGTATAAACGAATGGGAAAGTGGGTTGTATTACTTTTTTTATTACTGACGACAGGTACCATGTTTAGCATTCTGGCAGCTGTGTCGTCGGTTACTGTAGGAGTAATAACCTCTGTAATTCCAATTCCGTTGAGCTATACACAGGTTGCCATTCTTTTATTACTGGTTTGTTCGGTAATTGTTCTAATTGGTAAATACAGGGCATTGGACCGAATTATGAAATATGTAGTTGTGGTGCTTGGCGTATCAACAATAGCAGGTTTGATTATAGCTTTTACTCATAATACAGCGCCAGTTCAGTCGTACCTAAAACCGCTGGAGTGGGGCGTTACCGATGTTGCTTTTGTCATTGCCCTTGTAGGGTGGATGCCCAGTGCTATCGATATTTCAGTTTGGAACTCGTTATGGACATTGGCAAAGATTAAAGAAAGTGGTTATAAACCCAAACTGAAAGAAACAATGATTGATTTTAACATTGGTTATATCGGTACGGTTGTTTTATCACTCTCATTTTTAGGATTAGGCGCATTGGTGATGTACGGTAGCGGCGAATCGTTTGCCAATAACGGAACGCAGTTTGCCAACCAGTTTTTTAGCCTGTACACCAGCTCAATTGGTTCATGGGCTTACGTTATAATTGCCGTTGCAGCTATTGCCACAATGTTTAGTACAACTCTTACCGTGCTCGATGCATATCCGCGGGTATTAAACCCGATCGTTGATGTGTTTTCAAAGAAATCAAACAACGAAAAAACGCATCAAAAACTAAATTACTTATGGACAGCAATATTAATTATCGGGGCAGTGCTCATTATTACTGTATTATCGGGAAAAATGAGAATGCTGGTAGATATTGCCACAACACTATCATTTATAACCGCCCCGGTTTTGGGTTACCTTAATCTCAGAGTTATGACGGCACCGCATGTTGATAAAAAATACCGACCCAAGATGCCGCTTCGTATTTTAAGCTGGATAGCCATTGTGGTATTTTCCCTGTTTTCGGTTTATTATTTGTTTGTTTATTAAGAAATATCGGCCATTCACTAAAACTTTAATACACTTCACTCATTCTTTTTGTTTTGTACATATAAATAATTTAAGTTCATGGTTTTGTATTTAATTTGAAAAAACCATGGACCAACCAAAAATTGAACGTTTACTTCGCTTACTAATGATGCTTACTTCAAGTTTTGATGAAATAAAAACGATATGAGATTTAAAATTACATTTAACCGTACCACAAAGCAGCGTATGCTGCCTATGGATTACCAGTATTACATCAGCGCATGGATTTATAATGTGCTGCGAAAGGCCGATGCCGAATTTGCCCGCTTCCTTCACGAAAAAGGCTATGGCCAAAGCGAAACCAAGTTGTATAAGCTCTTTTGTTTTTCGCGCCTGAACTTTGGAAAACCGAAGTTATGGAAAGCAAAAAAGCTGTTCGAGATATCGGGGCATGATATTAGTCTGCAAATATCCTTTGATATTGACGATGCGGCCTCAACTTTTATCAGGGGACTGTTTATGCAGCAGGAATTTTACCTGGGCGATAAATTCAACGGTATCGATTTTAAAGTGACCGGGGTTGAAGCCCTGCCCGAACCGGTTTTTACCGAAACCATGGCCTACCGTTTACAAACGCCCTGGGTGGTAAGCTATAAAAGCGAAACCGATAAACACCCGCAGTACCTGTCGCCCAACGATGAGCGTTTTATATCCCTGGCTCTGAAACACATTGCAGAAAAATTTCAAAGTACCCATCATTCAACCATTGCATTCCCGATGGAACTCGAAATCACCAGTGATAATAAAAAAGCCGGTTTCCTGATAAAGCCCGGAACACACGAAGAATCGCGCGTGGTGGGTAATCTTTTTTCTTTTCGGCTTACCGCTCCGGTTGATGTACAAAAAATGATATGGAATGCCGGGGTTAGCGAAAAAAGCAGTAGTGGGTTTGGATGGATTGATGTAGATTGATGGGAGATTGAAATAGATTGATGGGGGATTGATTGGAGATTGAGAAAGATTGAGAAAGATTGATTGGAGATTGATTGGAGATTGAAATAGATTGATTGGAGATTGATTGGAGATTGAAATAGATTGATGTAGATTGATGGGATTGAAATAGATTGATGGGGGATTGATTTGAAAAAGATAGCTAACCCGACAGTGATGAAGGTTGTGTTGGCATTGAAGAGCTTAATTAAGAATAAACGAATATGCAGCAAAACGAGAAACTGGAACATGGTCATTTTTACCATATCTACAGCCACGGTGTAGGAGGTCGTAACCTTTTTCGGAATTCTGATAATTACCTGCATTTCTTGTTGTTGTACGATAAATATATTGAACCTATTGCAGAAACTTATGCATGGGTGCTGATGAAAAATCATTTTCATGTGCTGGTGCGGATTAAGGAAGAAAAGGACGTTGGTTTTTATAAAAGTTTAAACTCTGACAGGTCTGTCGACTCTGTCAGGTTTCAAACGACCACAGACCTTTCAGAGTTCGGAGAACCTGAAAGAGTCGATATAAGTAAATTGAAACGACCAATACCATCGAAACATTTCTCACACCTTTTCAATGCCTACAGCAAATACTTTAATTTGCATCAAGGAGTACATGGAACCTTATTCGAACGCCGATTTAAACGAAAACATATCGACAATATTGATTATCTAATGAAAGTTGTTGTTTACATTCATTATAATCCGGT
>JAQIDF010000218.1 GCA_027858145.1 Prolixibacteraceae bacterium
GAGCAACAAAACGTTAAGCTCGAAACCCGTCGAAAGGGTAATAAATGGTTTATAAAACCAGTTCTTACCCTCGATAAAAAGCTTTTTAAATACCCTTTAACCATGGTTTTACAGAAAAATGGAATCCGGAAACTTTCGGTTAAGCAAGGTCGAAAAAAACTGGCAGTGGAAATTCTTCCCGACAAAGCTATGTTCGATTTTGACCCAAATGGAGGGAAAATAATAATTACTACAACTGTGGGATCATTCGAACGCTGATGTAAGAAGAAAAGTAAGGCGAAATTATATTCTGTTGCGCTCTTAAACAATGTAAAAATTAAATTAGAAACAAATATTAGTGAAAGTACAAAAGGCCGAACTAGTTTTTGGACCTCCATGGTGCAAAAAAACGATATGATAAAACCCTTAATTGAAACAACTGGAATCTTTTCAATTATAAGGCTGATTGGGCGTTTTTTCAATAATGCTTATTTCGGCTGGCTACGCTGTTGCTGTATAACTATGCTTTGTTTCTATTGTGTAACAGCATTCGCAGGTTCACCACAGGCTCCGAGCAATACGAAAATCATAGACAACTTTTCCTCCTTAGGTATCGACCAGTCGCAGCCCAGGTTTGCATGGATATTACATGATAAAGAACGCGGGCAAATTCAAACAGCCTACCAGGTAATGGTGGTGACAAAGACAGACAATTTCGAAAATTCGAATAACGTGGTTTGGAATAGCGGTAAGCAGCTTTCAAATGAACAGTATGGTATTGTTTATAGCGGCAAACCCTTGCTTTCAACTACCCAATACTGGTGGAAAGTGAGAACATGGAATAAAGACAGTGTGGCATCGCCCTGGAGTACTCCCGTTAGTTTTGTAACCGGCTTTTTGCGTCCGGGTGATTGGGCCGCAAACACACAATGGATTCGTCTTCCGAAAGCTGTAAGTAAAGAAGTTAATCCCTTGCCGATGTTCAGAAAGGAATTTACGGTAAGTAAAAAGGTGAGCAGTGCCTGGCTGTATATCAGCGGACTGGGTCAGTTTAACAGTTTCCTCAATGGCGCGAAAATCGGTGACAACGTGATTGATCCAGCCTGGACAGACTATAGTAAAACGGTGAATTATGTGACTTTTGACCTGACCTCAAAACTCAGGACAGGAAAAAATGCGATAGGTGTAATGTTAGGCAATGGTTTATTCGCACGTAAAGCCATGCGTGATTTCGGCCCTTTGGTCATGATTGCTCAGCTCCATATTAACTTCGCCGACGGTACATCAACCGACATTGTTTCAGATAACACCTGGAAAGTAAGGGAGAGCCCTTATACGTTAACTGCCTTCAACGCCACGGAGCACTATGATGCCCGATTGGCGGTAGAGGGCTGGGATTCACCGGGGCTTGACGATCGGGAATGGAAGAATGCGGTGGTCGCTAAAGCTCCTGAGGGGAAGCTTATCGCTCAAAGTTCACCTCCTGTTACCGCCCGCAAAACGTTTGAACCCGTTAAGATAAGTTCGCCGGCTCCAGGGATTTTAGTTTACGACTTCGGCCAGAATATGAGCGGAACATTCGATGTTGTTTTGCGCGGGCAGCGGGGAGCTATGGTCACCATCTTTCCCGGTGAAGCGACCACCGCCGATGGACGCATTATTCAGGGTCGCACATCCGGCTGTTTATATACATTGAACGGTAAGGGAGACGAGCATTGGCGACTAAGTTTTTCAAGCATCGGCTTTAGATACCTTGAATTCAGAGACGTGGCTACCAAAACCTCAGCAAGCACCCTGCCAGTGGTAGGTAAGGTTAACGCGCAATTTGTGTATACCGCCTCCCGTGAAACCGGCTCATTCCGTGCATCAGACCAGCGTTATAACCAGATTTTTGACATGGTGTTAAACGGTCTGCGGAGTAATATGATTAGCATTCATACCGACGGACCGAATTATGAAAGGCTTGGATGGCAGGAGGTAGTGCATACGCTTTTCCCCGGCTCATCCTATTATTTTGATCTTCATAACCTGTACTCAAAAATTGTAGAGGATGTAAAAAGCGCGCAGCGTGTGTCAGGCTTGAGTCCGAGTATTGCACCCAATTACTGGTCAACAGAAAATACACCATCCCGCGGTGTTTTTGATGATTCACCCGCATGGGGCGCATCGATGATCGCATTGCCGTGGCAGCTATACCAGGTTTACGGTGACAGCAGTGTTTTAAGGAATGCTCTGCCTAATATGAAAAAATACCTGGCCTATCTGAAAACGAAAGAAACTCCGGCAGGTGTGGTCAGTTATGGACTGGGCGACTGGATGGCTCCTGGGGGTACTTCAGTACCCAATGTAGAAGGAGCTATATACGTGATGGATACTAAAATTATGCATGAGGCAACGAAACTGTTTAAGACACAGGACGCTAGTTATTTTAAGGATGAATATGAGCGTGTCAGGGCGGCTTATAACCTTAAATATTATGATCAGGATAAGAAAACGTATCTTCCTGCCTCTCAGGCTAATTTGTCTATGCCTTTAGCCTTCGGAATCGTGCCGGAGGCTGACCGCAAGGCCGTTATGGAGCAGCTGGTGAAAGTTATAGGGAATCCTGTAGCAATAGTTGATTCATCGAGGTGGGGTGCAAAGCCCGGACAATTCGGACCTGTTTTACCTGATCATATTACCACAGGGGACATCGGGACAACTTACCTTTGGCGGTCACTGGGAGATGCCGGACAAGCGGATCTGGTTCAGAAGATGATCATGCAGGAGGAGAGGCCAAGTTACTGGAGTATGATTAAATATGGATTCACCACCCTTCCGGAGAATTGGAACTATCCCAAAACGCGCAGTAACAATCATGATATGTACGCAGGTATTTTTGAATGGTTTTTCAGGTCGCTGGGCGGTATCTCCGCAATAAAGCCGGGTTTTGAAGAAATCTCTTTAAAACCTGAATTTCCGGTAGGACTTGAAAGTGTCTCTACCTCTGCAGGGTCAGTGAGGGGACTGATACGCTCGTCATGGACGAATGAAAATGGCCAGGTTAATTGGAAAGTTACAATCCCTGTCAACTCCACAGCAAGCGTTTACATACCATATAGTACCGATAGAACGATAGCAGAGGGTGGAAAAAGAATTTGGGTAAACGGTAGCGCTTCTGGAAGTGTACCTGGACTGAAATTGAAAGGAGTAGAGATCGATGCCGATTCGGGAAATAAATATGTAGTTTGGACGGTGGGCTCCGGTGACTATGAATTTAAATGGTAGTCTGCTGGTAGGAACCCAGATTTTCAAAAGGTTAATAACAATACTCATTTTACCTTTCCATTTTGCGCTTGAGCCTTACATGTTTGGTTTAAAAACAGTACTTTGATTAAGTTTAACTATTACCAATACAATTATGACTAGGATTTTATTCGTTAAAAACAAGTGGAAGTGCATGATGTTTATGTTGCTTGTTCCGGTATTTGCTAATGCATCTGTTCGTTATGAAGAGCCGTCAAGCAAACACGTTTCAATTGAACACAGTGGTTCAGCAAATCATAAAAACTGGAATTCCGTACCGGATAGCCTTGCGAAGTTTAGTCTGGTCAGCAGTTCTCATAAGGGTGTTGCTGCAGATTATACAAAACCCTTGCAACTTACTTTTAATCAGGATGTTGATGAAAATAAGCTTAAAGACATTATTATTACCGAGGGTGGAGCAAATCGCGAGCCTATAGGTGCCGATACCAAAATACTTTCTGGTAAGTGGGTACTGTCAAGCACTCCCAGAATGATTATTTTCAATCCAGCCCAAAAATTCAAGCCTGGAATGTTTGTCTCGTTAACTATTCCTGAAACGTTTAAAAGTTTGGCAGGGGTGAGTTTTACGGGAGGGAAAGATCTGATCAGCTTCATCATGGATAATGGGGAGAAGAAGGGGCAACGTACAACCAAAATAGACACCTTAAAAGTAGTGGATAATAACCTCATTCCATTAATGATCAGTGTGCCTAATACTGCAGAGAAGCATCCGGTTATGATATTTGTACACGGTGGTGGCTGGTCGGGAGGTACACCAGCCTTGTCATCTGCTTCATTGCCTGTTGGACATACTGCAAGTTATCTTTGCGATAAATTAGGTGTAGCGGTGGTTGGCGTTGGCTATAGATGCATTGGTTCCAATGGCAGCTTTGCCAAGGCCAAGGCCGATATAGAAGACGCGGTAAAATACGTTAAAGAACATGCGGCTGAGTATAATCTAGACCTTAGCAGACTGGGTATTTGCGGCGAATCTGCTGGTGCTCCGCTATCCGCCATTATTGCCCAGCAGGATAAGGACATCAAATATTACATTGGATGGAACGGTATTTACGATTTTGTAAATGATAGTGATGGGAAGTTTGGTCAGGGGAATGGTTACGGACAGGAGGATCCATCTGCCGAGGCAAATTCAGCGTTATTTCACATTCGGCGACCGTCACCTCCAATAACACTGTTGATACACGGAACGAATGACTCGACAATTAATTATCGTCAAAGTGTCGTGTTTGACCAGGCTATTAAAGACGCGGGTGGATATTCTAAACTTATCCTGTTCGAAGGCCAGCCACATTGGTCTTATTATGCTCCGGGCGGAAAATATGAACTGTCAACCCTGTACCAGATCAAAGACTTTTTAATAAATAAGATGGCTTTAAAGGTGAAATAGCTGTGGCTATGCTTCATTCAGTACATGAACGTAAGTGCCAATTTTCCTATTCAAGATTCAAATAATAGGTCTAAACGCCTATGATTAAAAAACTTTAAATTAATGATTAAAACGAACAGAATGAAATTTATCTACACCACTATTTTTCTGGTAATATCTGTTCTGTGCCAGGCACAGAACCAAAGGGAGAAAAAAAATTTTGATTTCGACTGGAGGTTTTCACTTGTCGATACCACTGAGGCGGTCAATCCTACCTTTGATGACAGCAATTGGCAAGAAATTCAATTGCCTCATGACTGGAGTATCAAACAACTAGCATCAAAGGAAAATTCCGGAAAAGGATGGATGGGAGGTGCAATGGGTTATTTGCCGGGAGGTATTGGATGGTACCGTAAAAACTTTACCATCCCCGAAACTTATGAAAACAAAAAGCTAACCATTCAATTTGATGGTGTATATCATCAAAGCGATGTGTACATTAATGGGAAGCATTTAGGGTTTCACCCATACGGTTATACAACATTCGAATATGACCTGACTCCGTACTTAAACTATGGCGGAAAGAATACAATTGCCGTGAGAGTAGATCATAGTAAAATTCCTTCCTCGCGTTGGTATTCAGGTTCTGGAATTTACAGACATATTTGGCTGAAAGTTACAAATCAGGTACATGTAGCTACATGGGGAACATACATCACGACTCCGGAGATTTCGGAAAAGGAAGCAAAAGTCAACATAGCTACCACCATTAATAATGACACTCAAAATCCGGTAGAAGTTTCAGTACAAAACCAGATTGTTGACAAACAAGGAAAGAGAATTGCTCTGGAGAAGTCAGTACTTCAGGTTGGCAAATCGGAGCAGAAAATGCTGCCGCAATCCTTAAGTCTCCTGAAACCTCAGCTTTGGTCACTCGAAAAACCTTACCTGTACACGATGGAAACAACAGTGAAAGTAAATGGTAAAGAGGTTGACCGATATACTTCACCATTTGGTGTTAGAGAAATCAGGTTCGATGCAAATAAAGGATTTTTCCTCAATGGAAAGAATATCAAAATGAAGGGCATGAACCTTCACCCGGATGCCGGGTCTCTGGGTACTGCAGTCCCCGACAGGTCTTATTTGCGGAGGCTTCAAATACTCAAGGAGTATGGCACCAATGCCATTCGCTGTTCACACAATCCTCCCACCTCGGAGTTTTTAGATATGTGCGACAGCTTGGGTTTTTTGGTTATTGATGAAGCATTTGATAAATGGAAAGGCATGTATTATGGGAAGTATTTTGATGAATGTTGGCAGCGGGATATTAACGCCATGGTACTCCGGGATCGCAATCATCCTTCGATTGTACTATGGAGTATCGGAAATGAAACAGGTGAGCAACATGATAAAACCGAAGAAGGGGGTAAACGTGCCCTTATGCTGAGGGATTATGTCCATGAACTGGATCCCACCCGGTTGGTGACCGCTGCACTTCAACCCGATAAATCGAGAAGGTACAACTCAAACGGATTTGCGCAGGCGCTCGACGTGGTTGGGTACAACTATCAGGAACCCTGGCTGAAAGATGAGCATAAAAAATATCCGGACCGCATCATGTACGTATCCGAGGCTTACCCGTATTACCGGGGAAAAGGCCCTGAATACAAAGCGTTTTACCCGGTAAACCCGTGGTACGACGTAGCCGATAACGATTTTGTTTTCGGCCAGTTTATTTGGGCAGGTGTGGATTATTTGGGCGAAAGCAGCGGGTGGCCTAGCGTAGGATGGGTTACCTCCCCCTTTGATGTCTGCATGTTTGAAAAGCCATCTGCGGCATTTCACCGGTCAGTCTGGAATGATAAACCAATGGTCAGAATCGCTGTAGTAGATCAATCATTGAATATTGATCCCGGTAAACCTCATTGGAGCTGGCCATTTCTGGCAGATCATTGGACTTTTCCACAGTATGAAGGGCATGTTATCCATGTACAAACCACGACGAATTGCGACAGCGTAACCTTGGTGTTGAATAATAATACTTTAGGGACCAACAAAACCTCTGAATTCCCAAACAATACGATTGATTGGTATGTACCTTATGAAAAAGGCAGTATTGTTGCAAAGGGATATAAGGGTGGTCAGGAAGTGGCAACCTATGAATTAAAAACAGCCGGCAAACCTGCACAAATTCTCCTGACGTCAGATCGCCAACAGATTATTGCCGATGGCCAGGATTTGTCGCATATTACTATTAAACTTTCGGATGAACAGGGCACGGTGGTTCCAAATGCTGATCAGGAAATTATGGTAGAGGTAGTTGGCAATGGCAGATTGCTAGTCCTGGATAATGGAGATCTTAGGCGAAATTCCTTCACCGGAAACTCAATCTCAACGTATTTTGGAAAAGCGCTACTTACGGTTCAATCAAGTTGTTCTGCGGGGAATATAAAAGTAATGGTAAAATCCAAAGGGTTTCCTGATTCGATCTTACAGATCACAACTGAATAGAAATTAAATTTTATGATCTAACTAAAGGAGTAGAGAAAGTTTAATTAATATATGAGAAATAAATATTTTGAAGGTTATTTTATTGATTTCCGATATAAAAACAATCAACATCAATAATTTACGTATGAAACACGCCTTGCTAGCTAATTTATTTTTGATTTTCTTTTGGAATGGAATCTCAATTTTTGCAGCCGTTCCCGAATCTCCTTCTAATTGTCGTATACAGGATTATTATTCATCCTTAGGTATAGACACAAAAACGCCACGTTTCAGTTGGGTTATTAACGACAATGACCGTGGAGAAAAACAAACAGCCTACGAAATACTCGTAGCATCGGGAGAAGTAACTATCGACAGCAACCAAGGCGATTTGTGGAGTACAGGAAAAATTGGATCAGACAGCCAATACGGAATTGAATATAATGGACAGGCATTAAAAAGTACCACTAAATATTGGTGGAAAGTCCGCACTTGGGACAAAGACGGCAACGTTTCGCCTTGGAGTGCTAAAAACAGTTTTGTAACCGGGTTCTTAAATGCTACCGATAAAGCCCCGAATGCTTATTGGATTTGTGCCCCCCAACAACGTGCAGGTTTGGCTTATGCTAATTGGATTTGGGACGATGTTCAATCGAAAACAAACGATTTTAAGTCGATACTTGAAATACCGGAGGGAAAAACAATTGTTAGCGCTAAAGCCAGCATTACTGCCGATAGCACTTTTACATTCACTGTAAATGATAAACTAGTTGCACAGGGTAATGACTTTACAACTATAACTGACATTGATTTGGCGTCTGTCCTTCATAGCGGATCAAACGTCCTGTTAATACATGCCCAAAAAGCCAGGTCGAATAAAAAGAAAGGCGGCGCAATTGTCCGTATTGAAGTACGGTTAAACAGTGGCGAGTTAATTCTTTGTTTAACTGATGACAGAGCATGGACTGTGGCCGGCGATAATGGTACATGGAAACCGGCAACTATTGTTGCTACTTTTGGCAGCGAACCCTGGTTGCCCCGGTTGTTTAAAAACATTACTGTAAACGATCACCCTCCATATCTACGCAAAGTATTTCATGTCGATAAAAAAGTAAAAGAGGCTTATCTTTTCATTTCAGGTTTAGGCGTATTCGAAGCCTCTTTAAATGGGAAAAAAATTGGCAACCAGATAATCCCACCGGCATGGACTGACTATGATAAATCAGTAAACTACGTGACTTTCGATGTAAAAAATATGTTATTATCTGGCGCCAATGCGCTAGGTGTATTGCTTGGTAACGGTTGGTTCGATTATCAAAACAAAACGCTCATCAAACGGCATGGAATGGGAGAAAGTGTTCCCCGTATCAGGCAATACGGGATTATGCGATTATTCTCGCAACTCAATATTCAATATGAAGATGGATCAACAGAAATAATTGTATCTGACCCATCTTGGAAAACCAGCGAAAGTCCTTATACCATGGCTCATGTTTATGGTTCGGAACAATACGATGCCCGTTTGGAGCAACTTGGGTGGAATACCCTATTATTTTCGGACAACAACTGGAAGCAGGCCGAGAAAATTGAAGCTCCCTTCGGTAATTTTGAAGCGCAAAAAGTGCCACCTGTTATTGAACGTGCTGTATATAAAACTATTAAGCACACTACTCCGGCTCCTGATGTACAGGTATTTGATATAGGACAAAACATTAACGGTCAACACGAAATTAAGGTAAGTGGCCCGGCAGGGGCTGTATTGACCATAGTGCCAGCCGAAGTACTTGATAATGGCAGGGCTCGCTCAATTAAATCTGATTTCGCAACTTATTCAACCTACACGTTGAAAGGGAATGGTATCGAAACATGGAGGTTAACATTATCCACGGCAGGTTTTCGGTATATAGAAATTCAAGGGGCTACTAACGATAGTACCCGAAAAGACATACCTTTTATTCACGATGTGAAAGGCTATTTTACGTATACTGCTGCCGATGAGGTCGGATCGTTCTATGCGTCCGACAAGCGGTACAATCAAATATACGATCTTGCACTTAAAACGCTTCAAAGTAATCTGGTAACCATACATACTGATTGCCCGACTTATGAAAAACTTGGTTGGCAGGAAGTATTACCCACTACAGCTCCTTCATACGGTTATTTGTTTAATACACAAGCGTTGTGGAATGGTTTGTCACAAAACCTTCGCGAAGCCCAACGAAACAATGGGCTTGTTCCCAATATAGTTCCCGTTTATACCGCTGGAAGAGGCGATTACGATGATTCCCCGGCTTGGGGTGTTGCCATGTTTGCACTTCCGTGGTTGCAATATTGGACGTATGGCGACCAGAAAGTTTTAGAAGACAACTACCATGCTATGAGAAATTACCTCAACTATTTGAAAACAAGAGAAGATAAAGGAGGTGTTTTAGGTTATGGCTTAGGTGATTGGATGGCTCCGGCAGGTACTCAAAAAGCAAATGTGGAAGGTTCGATTTACGTTTGGGATGTAAAATTGATGAGAAACATTGCCGAAGTTTTAAAGCAAACAGACGATTATGTATTTTTCTCTAAAGAGTTTACAAGGGTTAAAGATGCTTATAACAAAGCATTTTTAGATACAGTAAAGGGACAATACAAACCCAATGTTCAGGTTAATCAAACTTTGCCACTTGCCTTCGGAATTGTTCCTGATAATAACATACAATCCGTTTCTAAAGCTTTGAGAGAAGTAATAGCAAAACCCGACGGCAAAATTGGTGTTAATGGAAATTTCGGCCCTGTGTTACCAAATCATTTAACTGTTGGCGACATAGGGGCTACCTATTTGTTTCGGGTCTTGGGCGATATGGGACATTCTGACCTTGTAGATACCATAATGATGCAACCCGATTATCCGAGTTTCTACAATTTTATAAAGCTGGGGCTTACTACAATTCCCGAAAACTGGCGGTTCGACAAGTCACGGTCAATGAACCACGATATGTATGCAGGAATATTGGAATGGTATTATCGATCCGTAGCCGGCATCTCAAATATCGAACCGGGTTATAAGAGAATTCAGATAAAACCGGCATTTAACTTAGATTTAAGCGAAGTCAAATGCTCTTATAAATCTGTCAGGGGAACAATCTCATCAAATTGGAAAAAAGAAGGTGAAAAAATAATTTTGGATATAAAAATCCCCGTAAATACAACTGCTGAAGTATATATTCCAGCTAAAAAAGCCGAATCAATAACTGAAAACGGTAACCCTCTGACAAAAATTAACGGCACGAAATTTTTACGCATTGAAAACGGGAATGCCATTTATGAACTGGGATCTGGTTCGTACAATTTTACTATTTTCTAAGATGGCAATTGCGTTAATGAGACGAATGAAGTACATTTGATTTGATATAATACCAATTTAAACATGGTTTTACAGAAAAAAGAAATCCGTAAACTTTCGGTTAAGCAAAGTTCTAAACAACTGGCAGTGGAAATTCTTCCCGACAAGGCGATGTTCGATTTTTACCCAAATGGAGGGAAAATAATAATTACTATAAAAAATGATAAAAAAACAACTAATTTTTCTAATTGCAATAGTTTTTAGTATTAATGCTTTAGGGCAATCAAAGCAACTTACAATCAAGGAAAAGGTAAAATTGTATCCAACCAAAGAAATTGTCTCCCCTTACCATAACGATTGGACACAAGCTCATTACAAAAAACGAATTGCGTATTTTGAGAATGAACCTTTGGAATTTGGCGATATTGTTTTTATTGGAAATAGTATTACAGAAAAAGGCAAAAATTGGACTGGAAAATTTAATGTTGCTCATATTCGAAACCGCGGAATTGCTGGTGATGTTACAGATGGTGTATTAAAACGTCTTAATGAAATTGTTTATTTCAAACCCAAAGCGGTATTTATCCTGATAGGTATAAATGATCTATTTAACAATCATCATGAAGAAGCCGGAGGGAATTTAAAATATTATAAAATTGTTCCATCAACAGATTATGTTGGTGAAAATATATTGAAAATCGCAAAACTAATTCACAATAAATCTCCAGAGACAAAAATTTATGTGCAAACAGTTTTACCTACCCGCCGAAAATATTTGAAGGAAGATGTCTTATCTGTAAATAAAATAATTAAAAAAAACGAAGCCAAAGGTTATTACAATGTTATTGACTTGTATAGTCAATTTGTTGATTCAAATGGTGACTTGATAAAAGAACTGACCGTTGATGGAGTTCATTTGAGTGATAAAGGTTACCAAAAATGGGTTGAGATTGAAAAATCTTTAATTGAAGGACTATAGACTAAAAACTAAAGGATTTATCAATATTGAGCTAATTTACAAATTTTCACAGTTAGAGAAAGTGTACATTAAAACAACGAGATAAAACAACAACTATAATTAATTTACAATTCAAATTCTAAAGGTTCTTATGCTTAACAACTTATTCACACTAAAAATATTTTTATTTTTAGCTATAACTACTCAAATTATTGCTTTGTCTGCTTACGATTCAATGGGGCAGATTGAGGACAAATTTAGTACGGGAGTTCATCATCACTTAGGAACTGAAATACCCTTTCAACTTTTTATTCCTAACTCATACGAGTCTTCACGGCAGTATCCATTGCTTCTTCATTTACATGGAGCAGGCTCTCGTGGAACAGATAACATTATTCAGATTGACCGACCAGCAATAGCATATTTTACCTCAGATTCTAACCAGACAAAACATCCAGCTTTTGTATTGTGCCCTCAGTGCCCCAAAGGGCAGCAATGGGTAGATTTCCCCTGGGAACAAGGAAATTATATTCAGGATAGTATTCCAGAGTCGAATGAACTCATTGCAGTTGAGGATTTGTTGGATTCTATTATCAATCATTATTCAATTGACACAAATCGATTATATGCTTATGGAGAATCGATGGGAGGTTTTGGCACGTGGGATTTAATTACTCGTAATCCAAACAAATTTGCCGCAACTATATCTGTAGTAGGTGCAGGAGACCCATCTAAGATGCACTTAATTAAACATATGGCGATATGGGGTTTTCATGGAAACGCTGACCGTGTAGTTCCTGTTACCGGAACACGCAACATGATGAAGATCCTCGACTCCTTGGGTTCAGATGTTTTATATACTAATTGCAATCTGGTAAATTGCGATGGAATGTCGAAGGTGGATGTTGAAGCCATTATATCATCAGATTCTCCACAACGGCATATATATTCAGAATTAGATGGTGTAGGACATGAACTTTGGTCTACATATATTCACGAATTTGATGGTATAATTGACTGGTTATTCAGCTTTTCAAAGTCAAGTACAATTCCTCAAAAGGATAATAAGAAGATTGAAGTTAAATCAAAAGACAAACCAACTGAATGGTAACAATTACACTTTATTTTTGAAGTGTAATAAGTATGTAGTAATGTTTGGTGATATGGAAACAGAATTGAAAGATAAATTAGGAATTATAAAAGAGTTATGCTGCATTTATTTTCTTATAAAATATTGATTCATTAAATAAATTTGACTAGCTTGTGAGTGATCTTAATAACTAGTGCAATAGGGGTAATTATATGCGATCTGGTTTTATTTATTTAAAGTATATTTTTTTAATTTTATTCTTGTGCAATTGTAGCGATGCAATTTCATCTTCCCATGAAATAAAGATCGGTTTTAATCATTTGTCTAAGTCTAATATTCTGAGTTCTACAGATATTACTTGCATCTCTAAGGATGTAGATGGTTTTTTGTGGTATGGAACAAAAAACGGTTTGAACCGATATGACGGGTATGACATTGTTCATTATTTTTTTGATGCTAATGATTCATCCTCAATTCCAGGAAATGTAATAAACGATTTGTTGGTTGATCGAAATGGAAATTTATGGGCTGCCACAAATCATGGAATAGCAAAATATATTAGAGCAACCAATAATTTTGAGCGATTATCCAATCTTGAGCAACAAAACTTCATTGTTAGTTTTATGATTCTTCCGGATAATAGATTGATTGCATGTTCTCCGGATCAGGTTTGTATTTATGATCTGAATGAAAATAAACAAAAGGTATTGGTTAACATTAGTGATCTTGGCTTAGGGACAGACAATAGAATATTTTCTAATTCAGTTGTTGATAAATATTCAAATGTATGGGTTTTTACAATTGATAAGGTACTCAAATTCAGTGATGCCAATTTTGATAAGTTTGAGGTTTTTTCTCATCCAATGAATTCAATTCATAAATCGAAAACTGATAAAGATCAAAACATTTGGTTTGCAACTTTAAATGGAATATTTCAGCTTGATGCTGACAACAATAATTTTATTCAGTTAAATCCAATACCTGAATTGGATGATTTGTTTATGAACGAAACTTGGGATATTGAATTTGATTCAAATGATAATATTTGGTTTGCAACAACGAACAAAGGTCTTTTCCAGTTAAATAAAAACACATTGAAAATTCAACGGTTTTTTCATGATGAAATGGATGAAAATACAATTAGCAATGATAACATTCGATCAATTTTCATCGACGATAATGAATTGTTGTGGATCGGGTCTCAACATGCTGGTATCGATTACACTTTGTTAAATAAACCTAAGAATTTTAAAAGTATTACATCTATTTTAACACCTGATAAATTAAATTCAAACTTGATTGTTTCTAATATTGAGCAAGACAATAATGGACAAATTTTAATTAGTACAGATGGAGATGGTTTGGGGGTAATGACAAGCGAAACCACCTTAACTTCAAGTGATTTAACGGTATTAAATTCCGAAATAAAAAAATATACAAATTTTGTACTTACTATCGAAAATGACCATGCTGGAAATTTATGGTTTGGCGGGTTTAATATTCCTTTTATAAAATATAGTTTAGAGCATAAAAGATGGACTGTTTTTAATTTTGAATGTGCATTTCCAAAATGTAATGGGCTACATCGTACTCGCGATATACTCGCTGATTCAAGGGGAAATATATGGTTTGCTACCAATCATCATGGTGTAATAATGCTTGATACTTTAAATCAATTCCATACCTACGACCTTACTGGCGGAAATAACTATGCAATTAGTTTGGAAGAAATAAATGGTCAATTGTGGATAGGTACTTACGATGGTTTGGTAATAATGGAAATGAATGATCCTTCTGTTGTAAAAATTTACAAATCGACTATTGACGATACAACTTCAATTACGAGTAATTGGGTTTATGATTTTTATCAAGATGAAAAAAAGCGTATTTGGATAGCAACTTCAAGTGGTTTGAATTTATACCACCCAGATTCAGATACTTTTGAAGATGTTTGCATCACTGGAGAAGAACAAAATAATGATGTAATTGCCAGTATTCTTGGTGATGACATAGGTAATTTGTGGTTGGCAACACAAAATGGAATTGTGCGATATATTCCAGAAAGTGATGATATAAAAAGGTTTACCGTTTCCGATGGGTTGCCGTCAAATAGTTTTTTTATTAATTCATGTAAAAAACACGAAAATGGTGATTTGTATTTTGGAAGCACAAATGGACTGGTTTTTTTTACACCTTCAGAAATTAAGAAAGATACCATTCCGCCTAATGTTGTAATTACCAATATTCAGTTATTTTTTGAAGACATAGATCCAGCTGATTATTTTAATGAGGAAGAAAAGACAATCAGTTATATTTTTAAATACAATCAATCTACAATTAGTTTTAATTATGCTGGTTTAAATTTTTGGTCGAACACTGATAATAGGTATGAATATAAATTGGTTGGGTATGGAAATGATTGGTTGGATGTGGGGAATAGACGAGAGGCTGTTTTTACGAATCTTGATCCTGGGGCATATACTTTTACTGTTCGGGCTATAAATAAGGATGGAGTTATTGGTGAGGAGAATGAGTCAGTTGATTTTATTATTACTCCACCATGGTGGGCTACAACTTTGTTTCGTATTTTTCTGATTTTTCTTGGTGCATCAATTCTTTATGTGGTATTTCAACTAAGAATTTATTCAATAAAAAGGCAAAAAATAAAACTTCAGGAATTGGTGCAATTAAGAACTTCTCAACTGCACAAAAAAAACAGTGAGTTAGAACACAAAACTGATGAGTTGAATGATGTTAACATTGAATTAATCGAACATCAAGGTCGGTTAGAAAAACAAGCCAAAGAATTAGTTAAGTATAACAATCAATTAGATGAGTTGAATAAATCGAAAGATAAGTTTTTCTCGATTATTGCTCACGATTTAAAAAATCCTTTTGGTACAGTTTTAGGTTTTTCTAATTTACTGATTGACGATGAATCAAATTATACCGCTAATGAACAAAGGCAGATCATTTATAATATTCACAATTCAACACAGCGAATATACGACTTGCTTGAAAATCTTTTGATTTGGAGTGGTAGTCAGCTAAATAAGATTGAAATTAAACCAATAAGGTATTGTATTAATCAACAAATTTTAAAGGTTTTTTTATTGTTAGAAGATTATGCAATGTCTAAAAAAATTAAATTGATATTTGATGATGTCAATAATGAGTTTTTTGTATTAGCTGATGAGTCGATGATTGAAACTGTTTTTCGAAATTTAATAACCAATGCAATAAAGTTCACTCCTGAAAAGGGGGTAATTCATGTTCTAGTAAATAGGGTTAAAGCAGTAGTAAAAGTTTCGATAAAAGACACAGGAGTTGGAATGACCAAAAAACAAGTTGATAGTTTATTTAAAATAGACAAAGTGACCTCTACCTCAGGAACAAATGGAGAAGAAGGAACAGGCTTGGGTTTAAGTATTTGCTTCGATTTTATCAAGAAAAACAAAGGTGAAATATGGGTCGAAAGTAAAATCAATAAGGGAACAACTTTTTTCTTTAGTTTGAGAATTCAAGAAACGTAAGGGGTGTTTGAATTGTTCACGATTATATTTCATCGCATGTAAATAATGGTGTAATGCCTTCCTTTTGAAGATCGGATTTCATGATGTCTACTCTTATTCTGGTTTTGAATTGAGAAGCGGCTTTAAAAATTTCCTCCATCAGTTGAACATCTCCTGGAGTATTCAGAATAGCATTAGGGTTACCCACCTCCCCCTTCTATTAAAGTCTCTCCATCATCGGAACAAGTATAAGGATCCGATAGGCCGTGTCCCCGGGCATCAAGCATGTATATATCATATGAGTCCTGCAACTTCCACGTAAGTGTTGTCCAGCTAAGCCCGATATCCGTAACTCCATGAACCATTACAATGACAGGTTTTTCAGGCGCGGGAACAGCATGATAGTAATGAATGCGAATCCCGTTTGCATAGACATAAGCATCCGACCAACCGTCAGGTATCCCTGGAGGATCAGCAGCAAAAGTGATTACAGGTATTAAAATAAAAAATGCCATGACTTTTAGAAATAATTGGGTTATTCCTTTTTTCAGCATTTTAGTTGTTTGTTTTATTTCCATTTTTAGTAGATTTTTAAGTAGTTGATATTATTTAAGTAATTAAAAATCAATAATAAATAGTTAATAACAGGAGTATTGTAATGATACAGTAGGCAGGTTACTTTATTGAATTACTAATTTGATCAGCTCCAATTTTATTGATGTCAAACATCCAGGCAATTAAAGGTTCCACCCACTTTGAATGAGGGCCTTTGGTCCCTGCACTGAAACCAAAACCGTGGCCTACATCAGCATATATATGTAGTTCTGCCGGTACATTAACCTCCTTGAATTTTAAGTAAAGTTTAGGCATGCCGGTTGAAATGCTTTCCATATCCTTAAAGCCACCAACTATAAACGCCGGTGCAGAGGATTTAGAAAGCGTAATATCATTAACCCAAGCTGGATATACCAACACTTGAAAATTTGGCTTACTGCTAAAGGTCTCTACAGGGTCGTCTGCTTCAACATTGCCACTATCAGCCTGGATGTCTGTTAGGGCGGCAACTTGCCCACCGGCAGAAAAGCCCATAATTCCAATTTTTGTTGGGTCAATTTTCCATTCCGATGCCCGACTTCTAACCAATCTGACTGCTCTCTGCATGTCTTTTACAGAATGGCCTTCCACCGTGTAGTTTGAATTTTTGTCACGTGCCAGGCGGTATTTCAAAATAAATACCGTTATGCCATTATCTGCCAATTTCTGTGCGATATCGTATCCCTCATGGTTCATCCAAAGTTCTCTATGAGCGCCTCCAGGTGCAATAACAATAGAAACACCTGTAGCTTTTCCCGCTTTGGGGATATAAGGTGTAATAGAGGGTTCATGAACATTAGACACCACTTGTGCGCCGCTGCCTGGATCAATGCGTATAATCTCTTCTCCTCCATTTGGATTTGCACCGGGAGCACCATTGGGCCATAATTTAATAGAGGGCTGGCGTTGAGCCTGAACAGAAAAAACCGTTATCAGGCTTAATATCAGTACTAAAGTGTATTTATTAACAATCATTTTCCTATGTTATTTAAAAATTTTCCGGGTAAAAAAATGCAGGTCATTTCTCCACACGTACATGGAATGTCCACCGTCCATCTCACTAAAGTCTGATTCAATACCGTATTTAGCAAAAACGGCTCTTGTTTGAGGAGTAAATCTTACGGCCAGGTCTGATTCTCCGCCAGTTGTAAATCTGAAATATTTTATATTTTCCTTTAAGATCGGGGCTACAGCTTTTACCCGCTCATCGAATTTTGCAAATCCATCTTCGCCTCTTGAAAACCAGCCTGAACTCATAACGCTGACGTATGAAAACATGCCGGGATATTCCAGAAGTGTTTCCAACGTCTCAAACCCTCCCATAGAAAGCCCTGCGATAGCCCGGTGTTTGGTGTCTGCCTGTACACGGAAATTAGCTTCTATATATGGTACAATACTGCTTCCCAAATCGTGCGCAAAAGTTTCAACCGGAATGCTGCCATCAGGCATAACAACAACCATTGGAACTATCTTTTTTTCAGCAAACAAATTATCAAGAATCCATCCTGCCTTTCCCTGTAGCGGCCAATTGGTATCGTTGTCACCTGCACCGTGCATTAAGTAGAGCACCGGAAGTTTTTTGCCGTTAGATATATAACCTGGCGGCATCCAAACATACATCCGCCTTGTTGTTTTTGTAGCGGCAGATTCATAGTATACAATTGACAGAAGCCCGTGCGGAACGGCTTTCATTTGCCAGAACATAGTTTCTCCTTTGGGTACAATGTCTACCATCGGGCGAAAATCCGCCACCATCGGGTTTTTTGGGTCATTTACTTTCATCCCATCTACCGTGAAGTAGTAACGATAGGCACTTGGGTTCATGTTCGGGGCCGTTGTCATGGTCCATACACCGTTGTCGGCTCTTTCGATCTTTTCGGCTTTGAGATCGCCGCTCAATTCAACAGACTTAGCATCAGGAGCATAAAGCCGTAATGTTGCACTGCCATCATCATTCATTTCAAACGATACTAAATCGTCGTTAGGAGTAGGTACTCTTTGTGCTCTCCTTGGTTGTGCATTCATTGCAGAAACAGATACCAAGAAGATAAAAAGTATAATTATTTTTTTCATGGTTATTTATTTAAAAATTAAAAGTTTGTTATACTAATCAAAATATACTATTGTTCTTAATTACTAGAACTGCATGAAAAAATCCCAAGTTTCTTTTGCAATCCAATTGATATCAGATCCTGGATCCTTTACATTTTCTGTATGACCACCAACAAATGAACCAAATACTACGGGATATTCTTCAGGAAGCCCTTCAAATTTAGTGGTAATATGGTTAGGGGTACTAGCAATAGGGATTTCGGGCAGTTCAATAAGTCCGTTGTCTTCAATATGTGTTAACACACAATATTTTCCACCCTGTTTTTTTTCATCGGAATTGATCCACTTACAAAGACCATCTTCAGTGCCAGTAGTGCTGTAAAATGCAAGGGGTTCATGCTTATTTTCTGGAAGATAAATATTCCAGTTGGCTGGAGAGTAACATGCAACAGCTCGAAGATCTTTCTGAAAATCTAACGAGAGTGAATAGGTAACCATCGCACCAAAGCTAAAACCGCAACAAAATATACGAGAGGTGTCAATGCTTAACTTATTCTTGAATAATTCAAGCATATCAGCAAAGAAAATATGATCTTTATCATCACCACCTCGCCATGGAGAACGGTCAGTGTATCCCTCTGGTGCTACAAAAATTACGGGGACATTATTCTTTTCTGCATAAGTTTTAAGTCCATAATATTGTTGTTCAACCATGTTATTCATATGCCCTCCCATAAAGTGCATAGCAAAAATTAACCGGTGGGGGGTGTTTTTATCATAATTATCAGGAATATCAATCGTGTATTGGCGGGTAAGCCCCGCACTCGTAATCGTGTAGGTTCCGCTTTTAAAATCCCCAAGTTCTTTACCAAAACCAGCACTAAGTACTGGAGCGTTCTTCAATTTACGAGCAACTTCGACTGATTCAACAGATTGTGCGTTCAACACGAAAACAAAAGCCAAAAAGATAAAACTTAAAATAAACTTCTTCATTACTAATTATTTAAAAATTAACTGATTATTTTTTAATTAAAACCTATCTGAGCAAAATAGTGAAGTGATTCACGTCATACCTCCATTCATGATTACCAGGAAAGGTATTGAACTCAAAGTGGACTTGCAAAAAAAAGTGGACAATTAATTGCGAGATTTAAGCCGCTACATTTCTGTTTCAAATTCGTTAATGGTTTTATATCCTAAAGTTGAGTGTATCCTCCTTTTATTGTTACAAGTTTTGTCTTATCCTGAAATATGGCTACAGTTTAAAATTGAATTTACGCTGATAATTTATATACCATATTCGGTTTTTTCGCTTAATTACTAAACAAACCATAAGCCTTGCTAAGAAAATCCGGATATACCCACTCTTTTTGAGACATATTTATGTAGTACAGGGCTATCATGTTATTTGTCGGATCTATAATATACATTGTTCCCCACATACCACCCCAGGCGTAAGCAGTGTTTGATACTTCGGGGGTAGGTTTCCTTTGCTCGTTGTAGAGTTCAAAACCAAGGCCGAATTGAAAACCCTCTCCACCAGCATTTTTTTCCGGTAACCGATTGATAGTTGTCATCAGTTCTATAGTTTCAGCTTTCAAAATACGGTGACCATTAAACTCGCCTTTATTCAATAGCATCTGACAGAATTTCGCATAGTCTTCAATCGGACCATTCAGGCCGCTTGCACCTCCGCAATAAGTCTGTACTTTGCTTACTGCGGCTTCTCTAAAGAAAGGAGATACAGGCTCCAGTTTTCCATCAACTGAATTGTAAGCTTTTACAAATCTGGGCAGAGCATCGGGTTCGTAATACCAATCTGTTTCGTTCATTCCCAGTGGTATAAGTACCGTTTCTTTGACATATTCACGCAAGGTTTTCCCTGAGATTCGTTCAATCATATAGGCGAGCATATTGGTGCTTATATGATAGCTATATTCTGTGCCTGGATCAAAGCCGAGGGGATATTTAACCAAATTGAGCATTCCATCTTTAAGATACCTTGCAACTTTATCGTCATCCCCACTACGCTGACCATTCGTGTCCTTTTTCGGCATTCCCGGTTCAGTGGATGCATCAGACTTTTTTCTTTCAGCTTTTCGAATTTCACCAACGAGTCCGGCATTAAGTCCCGAAGAGTGAGACATTAGGTGCACAAATGTCATGGGAACAGTAGCCGGGCGTGTTTCGTAAGTTCCATCTTCGTTCACTTTCGTTACTACGACATTGGGTATTTCAGGAAAGTATTTCGATACCGGATCGTCAATAGAAACTAATCCTTTCTCAACAAGAGTCATAAAAGCTACTGTTGTTATCGCTTTGGTTTGTGAAAAAAGAATGTAGTAATCGTCAACTGTTGCAGAAATCTGGTTTTCTATATCCTTCATTCCAAAAGCCTTTTTATATACCACATTACCTCCTTGGGCAACGAAAGCGGCTACACAGTTCATCTTTTTGTTATCAATGAATGCCTGAAGCAATGAATCGAGGCTTTTAACATTATTGGCTTTAATGCCTAATTCGGATACATTAACTTTTTGGTTGAACTTTTGTGGGGTAACTGCTTTTTGTGCTGAGACGTTTATATTAACGAAAATTGCAGCAATGAGCAAAAAATATATAGTATTGATTTTCATGTTTTTAAGTTTATTATTGTAAATTGATCATCAGAAATTTACCTATTCTTTAACAATCTTGAAGGATTGGTTTTTGTTTGACCTGTATACCTGTACCATATAAATACCTGCCTTCAGCGAGGATCCAATAGTCTGTAAATTTTTAACATTAGCATGGTCAATAACTTCCATCTGCCTACCCATCATATCAATTACTTTAATGCTTATGACCTGCACGGGGTTCTCAATTTTGAGATTGGTTTCAGAGGTAAAAGGATTCGGATAGAAAAGAACATCGTTCTTTTCGGCATACATTGTGGCAAGACCCGAAATTATTTCCTGAGGGTTGATTTTCCATTGTTGGTTATAACTGCTATTGCAAGTAGATAGTTGTGCATTACCTCCATTGGATTTAGATGCTCCGATTATATCAAGGCATTTTCCGCTGTTACGAATTTTTATCTGATAGTAATCCTTATCCACATTCACGAATTGCCATTGCTGGCTGGTATCATTTTCATAGGCCCAAATCTGAATATTCGCTCCATCAGCAAATGAACCGCCACTTACATCAAGACATTTGCTGGTATCATGAGCTGGTGATACCTGGTAATATCTGTTTCCCAAATCAGTAAGCGTCCAACTTTGACTTGCAGCCTTTTTATTGGTCGATTGATCTACATTCGTTCCGTCATCTGTACCTGATTTAGTTACATTCAGAACTTTTCCACTATGGCGAGCTTTAAAAATGTATGGACCTCCTGATAATATACCAGGTGTAGAGCCAGATATCCTGATTTGAAATGTAAGTGTGCTTTGAGTACCGCAGGAGTTGATATAAGTAGCTAAAGCATCGCAATCCTCTGTGGGGTATATGGTCTGCTCACGGGAAGTATCGGATATACTACAACCAGCCTTCCAGTTCCACGAACCTTCGCTGGAAGGCTGGGGGCTTAATTTTACTTTATCCCCTGATTTCACAGTTACACTGAATGTTTCTTGCCATGCACCATCATTAACCTGTATATATGGGGTAATCGCGGTTGACAAACAACTGTCGGCAGAAATTCCAGCCTGGTCCGCCAGTTGAAGGAAGTTCCACATGGCGGGTCTCCATGTGCCACCACTATGCCCTTGTCCCTTGGCAGCCCATGAATAATTAGGAATGTTATTGGTATTGCAGTAGTTAACGGCTGCAACGTTATCATCAATAATGATTTGATAATCATATTCCGCCCAGGAAATGAACAGAAGTTTCATTACCTGTTTGGCGGTTTCTCCACCATTAGGGAATAGCGTGGCATCCGCTTGTTTATTGGGAGCAGCTGAAGAGGGGCCGATAAAATGGAAGTAGTCCATATTATTACACGCAACATTAAATGTATGTCCGCCGCCCAAGGAATAGCCGAAAAGGCCCCGATGATCAGCATCAGCGTAAGTAGAATAAGTAGAATCAATATATGGGATGGCATCAAGAATCGTCATATCATTGACATTGTTACCGTTGGTGTTAAATTGATCGTCAACGGCCACTATGATCACGCCCTTGGATACCTTTCCCTCACCAATCAGATTGTCGCAAACGATGCCAGCTTTAACCCACGCGCCATTAAATACGCTGCTTGCCTTGTCGCCCATACCCTGATAGCAGAAAATGACACCATACTTTTGGCTTGTGCTATATCCCGGAGGTGTATAGACCAACATATCCACGTTTTTTCCGGCCACCGATGAGTAAAAGTTGACGGTGCTAACCGAGCCTGCAGGGTAACGATCTGACTTGTCATAAGTGCCGTTATCTGGACCTCCCGCAGGCATGGAGGGGAGGGTATTAGTACCTCCTGTTTCACCAGAGGGCTCGTCAGATATTTTTATTTGAAATGTTTTCGTGCTTTGTTCTCCGCAGGTATTGGTATAAGTAGCTACAATATCACAATCAACCGTAGGATAAATAGTTTGCTCACGAGAATTACCAGATGTTCCACAGTCGCCATTCCAGCTCCACAAACTTTCAGTAACAGGCTGAGGGCCTAATATTACTTTAGCTCCCGAAGCTACAGTCACAGTAGATGTTTGCTGCCATGTGCCATCGTTAACTTGTATATAGGGCGTTATATCTGTTGCTGAACATGGAGTATACATCCTAATTTGAAATGTTTGCGTGCTTTTCTCCCCGCAGGAATTGGTAAAAGTAGCTACAACGTCGCAATCATCTGTTGGATAAATAGTTTGTTCCCGTGAAGTTCCCGACGTGCCACATCCGCCATTCCATTTCCATGAACCCTCGCTGGACGGCTTAGAGCCAATCTTAACCTGATCGCCTGGTTTAACTGTTACATTGAATGTTTCCTTCCAATCACCATCATTAACTTGGATATTCGGGGTAATAGAGGTTGGCGCGCAAGCCCCCGAGTACAGTGAAGACATTTTTTCAGCCCACAATCGTTGAATGCTTGCTGCACCTGTGGCATTTGGATGAACCCCATCGTTGTCCAATTCATTTGGATGTTCTACAAAATAAGTATAAAGGTCGGGACCTGCAATAAGCCCATTTAATGATGTGAGGTTATCAATAGCTGAAAGATAAGCGGGGTTTACCTGCCAACCGGCAGCCGAAGAATTGGTAGCCAACAAGCGTGCAATGATTGGCTGAATACCAGCATTTTTACATGCAGTAATCACTTCTTGCATATTAGTAATAAAAGATGATAGATTTCCAGTACCACCGCCCCATGCATCGTTTGTACCCATTTCAATTGCAAAGTATTTAACATCTGGGGTTACATTAATATAATCATTAATATTATTAGACAAATGACCACTTACAATACAGGGAATTCCGCCTCTCACCATTGCAGGGGTATAACCAGAGTGGGCGTTGCTCACCAAATCAGCAAAGTTGTTTGCTGGTGGAGTTCCTTTATATGTATTTGCCGAAATGCTTGTGCCAGGAAAGAACCAAAGATCATCGCCTCCATTTGACAAATCAAATACTTCAATTTCGTCAATTGCTCCACCGCCATTACTACTTGTACTGCTAACACTCATTTTAATCCAACTCTGTGAAGAGAAGTCGATTGAAATTCCTCGAGCAGTAACCGAGTTTCCTGAAACGGTTTCAACTGTTGTCCATGTCCCATCTAATCCGTCGGTTGAATTTGAAGATGTTAAAATGCTATAATTCACAGGATAACCCATATTTTGTTTGCAACTTTGCGACGAAGATATTACGTCGGACCAGGAATAATTTGGATTGTTCCATGTAAAGTATAATCTCGAATACCCTGTTCCAATGTTTATTGCAAGCCATGTTTCATCGTTTACGCTTAAGGTAGAGCCACCATATTTATTATCGGTGAGATAGGAGACTGTACCACTTGAGGTATACACAGTTTTACCTCTTGAAAGAATTGGATTTGAGGTAATAGCAAATCCAATTGTACTGGCAAAGACTGAAACAATCAATATTGCCAAAGAAGCAATTTTTTTCATAAATTAAATGTTAATTAATTGACTAATATTCTACTAGCTCTATTTTTATCATAGGTTTTCGGTTTAAACTTTCATGAAAATAAAGCTATCTATTATTCCACTTTTAGAACTATGTTCGCATCTATCAACCCGTTACTTCTTGCGGCGACACGAATACTCCCCTTCTCAGATCCAGATTGAACAATTGCCAAGCATTTACCCAAATAAGCCTTGGTGTGTGTTTCTTTGTAGCAGTTGTGGTTTTTCTCGTTGCCATTACCAGTAGCGCTTAATGTCCCTACTCCAGTTACTTCAAACTCTATGGTATTGTCGGCAAATGGTACTGGAATATTATTCTCGTCCAACACAAAAGCTTTGATGTAGGATAGATCCTGTTGATTCGCCTTAAGATTCTGTTTATCTGCAACTAACTTAATTTTTGCTGGTTTTCCTGCTGTTTGTACTTTGAAGGTTTTTTTCTCACCATTGGGCAATGTACCTATGGCTTCAAGTGTGCCTTTTGAGTATGGGACGTTCCAAATAAGGAAAGCTTGTTTGTCCAAGTCCCATTGTTGTGAACCCAACGATTTATGGTTAAGCGTTAGTTCAACTTCGGGCAAGTTGGTGTAAACATGAACAGCCAAAGTATCGCCTTCTGTAGTGTGGTTCCAGTGCGGCAAAACCTTGGGCCAGTTCCAAAAAGAACAATTAGACCAGTCTTTTGCTGTTGAATCTGTTTCTACCGCCACATAAACCACGGGCTCGTCGGTCCAGATGGCTTTTCTGAAATAGTAGGATGGCTTTTCGAACCCACAAATATCTACCAGTCCGCAAGTAGCCCCTTTAGATGGCCACCAGGGCCAAACCAAATCTTTGCCACATTCTTTAACAACTTCGCCAATACCGCCTTCACCAAGATAATCAAACCCTGTCCAAATAAATTCTCCGGCAATATAATCTTCCTTTAATGTAGAAAGCCATTCTTCGTATGATCGCATTTGCCAACAATCTCCTGTGTGATATGGGTACTTAACTGTTTCCGAGCCATAAATTACCCTGTTGGGATATGTTTTATGATCTGCTTCATACATTGATTCCTGATAGTTGTAGCCAACAAGTTCGAGTAAATTGCCCATCCCACTAGAGTTAATCCCAGGTATGCCATCGGCTCCTATTGTATAAGGACGACTTACATCGTATTTTTTTGCAGCGTCAAGGATTAATTTTGCAATCGCAGGGCCTTTAACAGAATCCCATTGTTCGGGCACTTCGTTCCCAATACTCCATGCAAACACAGAAGCGTGATTACGGTCACGCTTAATCCAGTTTTTAACGTCCCTTTCGTACCATTCATAGAAATGCGGAGAGTACCCGTGCTTGGTTTTCCCTTTTTCCCACTCATCGAATATTTCGTTGAATACAACAAAACCCATCCTGTCGGCAACATTAAGCAATTCGGGAGCAGGAGGGTTGTGGCTCATACGAAGAGCATTGCACCCCATTTCTTTGAGTATTGTTAATTGTCGCTCGAAGGTATAATCCATACATGCTGCTCCAAGCGGACCTCCATCGTGATGGTTATTGGTGCCTTTCAGTTTCACTTGTTCTCCATTTAGCAAGAATCCTTTGTTCGGATCGAACTTAAAAGTTCGGATGCCAAATGGGGTATTGTAGGCGTCCATCAATTTCCCATCTGCTTTTATCTCAACCTGGAGTTGATATAAATAAGGGTCGTCGATGGACCATAAATTTGGGCTATTAACGGTTAATTTCTGTGTTAATTTTAAGGAGCTACCAGCTTTAATAGTACAACCGGAGCTCTTGTCACTTACTTGGTTGCCCTTAGTATCTACTAAAACTGTTCTTATTTCACAGTTTTTGTCGATATTGAATTCGTTAATCATTTCCACATCGATACTTAATCGGGCATTTGCTTTAGTGGCAGATTGTGTTTGAGCAAATACACCCCATTCGTCGAAATGCACTTTGTCGCTGGTAAGTAACCACACGTGCCTGTATATACCAGCTCCAGTGTACCAACGAGAGTTTGGTTGCTCCGATGTGTTCGCTTTTACAGCAATCACATTGTTTTCGCCAGCAGGTTTTAGGTGTGGAGTTAAATCATAATAAAAAGAGGAATAACCATAGGGGCGAAGTCCAAGGTAATGACCGTTAATCCAGACTTCACTGTTGCGGTAAATTCCTTCAAACAGAATAAAAACCTTTTTATTAACGGTCGATTTGTCCAAGGTGAAATTTTTACGGTACCAGCCTATTCCTCTATATGCGAAACCTCCGCCACTGTTGGTGGCATTTTTCGAATCAAAGGGATGCTCTATGCTAAAATCGTGTGGAACATTTAAAGTTCGCCAAGTTGCATCATCAAAGTCTGGCTCACTGGCCTTTGGAAAATCTCCAAGGGCAAATTTCCAGCCAAAATCAAAGGATCGTTTATTTTCCTTTTCCGAACTATCACAGGATGTACTTAAAATCCCTATTGTGATAATAAATATGTAGATATGTTTGATATTCATTTTGATATTTTTTTACGTTGCTATAAGCTATTACTAATTTTAAACTGAATTTCTTTATTATTATAATACAGTCCTAGTAAGGTAACTACCAAGTTTGTCATCTCTAAGAACAAAATTATTTCATCACAAGACTGACAATTCCTTTTATGTTCCACTTTACTTATTTAACCACAACACACATATATCGTGAGCTCCAATTCTCTTTTTAAACGGTTTTTTGGTGTTCCCTACTTTTCTTTTATCCCAAACGTCAAATAATTTAAATTTTTCAACACCAAAATTCACACTATAATTAAAATCAGGATCATTAATTTTGTGCATATTCCAGTCAAATTCCAAATTAACTGGTTCATTTTTACGATTCAGAAAACAAATTGCCCATTCATCATTTTCAAGTGGTTTTACCCAAACCTCAGTACTGTCGATATTAATATATTTAAATGCCTGTATACCAAGTGGGTCCTGATTGATTGCAATAGCATATTCATTAGTTTGTATTTCAATTGACTCCTGATTTGCGTTACGAATATCATTTCCCATTATTAAAGGAGAGGCTAACATACACCACAGTGAAAAGTGTGCACGGTCTTCAGCAGCGGTCATTCCGTTTCCCACTTCCATCATATCAAAATCGTTCCAACTATTTGGGCCAGCATATTTCCTAATGCCTTCCCTCATATAAACGATCTTCATAACACCCAGGTCTTTGTAACTCCCATGGTCAACAATACAATCGAAACAAGTTGCAATATCTCCACTGATTCTCCAAAGTTGACCAAAATTTTTTCCCCATAACCAAGGTGCAGCCGTACCCCATTCACAAATTCCTAAAATAATTGGCCTTCCTGTGGCAAATAAAGCATCACTTATAGTCTTATACGCTTCCTGAGGTTTTTGCCCCTCGGTATTGCACCAATCGTATTTTAAATAATCGACTCCCCACGATGCAAATAACTTTGCATCCTGAATTTCGAAACCTTTACTTCCCGGATATCCGGCACAGGTTTTTGTTCCTGCATCGCTGTAAATACCGAATTTTAGTCCTTTTGAATGCACATAGTCAGCTAATGCTTTTATTCCACTTGGAAATTTTACAGTATCTGGTACAAGATTACCATTTTCATCTCGTTCACGTAAAGCCCAACAATCATCAATAATAATATATTCATAGCCTGCATCTATGTATCCGTCACGTTCAAAAACATCCGCTACGTCTCTAATTAGTTTCTCATTTACATCACAATGGAAAGTATTCCAACTGTTCCACCCCATTGGAGGGGTATCTGCCAAACCTTCATACTTTTGTGCATTCAGAACAAGTATTGTGGCCAATGCCACTAGTATCATACTAATTTTCTTCATATTCTTCATGTTATCTAAGGTACTCTGGTAATTTTGTAAATTTGGATTAAAATTAGACTGTATGTTATTTTACAGTGTAGAAAACCTCTCCCATCTCATCCCATCGCAAAAATATCGCAAAAATTAAGAACTTGTATTGAATTGATAGCGCTAATGCCATCAATTAGCAGCTAAGCCAAATTTAATATGCCTTCCTTTCACTTTAGAAAAATCGATATCTACAGAACGATATTTTAAATGGTCAATACTTGCTAAAATAGCCTGCTCCTTTTTGAAACATGTTCCCGTTGGTATCAATTATGGTAAATAATACTGATGAGGTGGTAATTATATACATTCGGGATATTGAAAATCAATTCTTCAATTAAAAGCAGTAATTATTTCTTATTCAACCTTTAAAATTTATCACCCTGAATAACAGGACACTATATCACATCACCTCTTTTAATGGTATACTATTAAGATACTTAATAGCCGCTCTTATATTATTTACTTATAAAATTTAATCCAAAAAAATTCCGTAATATCTCATGTGTACAAAAGGGACATCTCCTCTTCTTTCCGTAATTTTTCCTTGAGCAAATAACACTCAACCAACATTTTAGTATTATTTAATGGTATCACAACAGCCATTTTCTTGTATAAAACTGGGATTTGAGTTCTGGGATAAAAAAGTTCTGACTTTTCAAGATGTACTTGCTTGTCGGAGCGGAAGTCGATCACTCAAACAAATCTGATATTCTAGCTTTTCTGGACAATGTTCAATCGTTACGATGAAGGTCATCGGCACCAACATAGCCGAAGGTTATGACAAGGAACACCTAATACTTTATAATGTCGAGAACAAGTTCTTTCTTTGAATCCTCTCAAAAATAATGGTATTTAGAAATTTGAAAATACAACTAAATTCATAAGAAATAGAAGAAAGAATCAAGAACGAGGAGGACATTTCAAAAATAGATAGTGCCATAAAGATGTTAAGAAAAGTAATATCCTCGAGCTTTATGGTCGATTAAGTATTGATGAACAGAAACTACATGAGAAATTTTTCAGGGTAAAATGGTTTATCAGATGATAAGCTATATCCTTAGGAATGACTCTATCCCATTGAATAAAGTCTCATAACGAAAATGGAAAACATAAAATATAGATTTAAAATATCACAAACAAGTTCCAAGTATTGCATATCGTCACACTTAGAAATTAAATGGATATGCGAAACTTCTGTTTATTGTTATTATATGAAGATGGAAGTTCGCCGTACATTTCTTTAAAATACTTTGCAAACTGCTTAGGCGAAAGCCCTACTTTATCTGCTATTTCCGATATGTTTAGTTGACTCTTTTCAATAAATTGTCGTCCTCTCTTTATTCGTAAAGTTCTGATAAATTCAATAGGGGTTCTACCTGTTATTGCAATGAGTTTTTTGTAAAAGTGTCCACGACTCATACCTAATGCAGTACTAATTTTCTCTACAGAGTAATCGGGGTCGCTCATATTCTCTTCTACCAATGCAATAGCTTTACTAATTAGTTGCTCGTCAAGCGAACTAATGGTTATTTCACTTGGTTCAATTTCGGCTACCTTAAATTTTTTGTGGCTATTCTTTCCCCATTCAATTATTTTATTTATCCTTAGTAACAAAATATCCAGGTTAAATGGTTTGGTAATATAATCATCAGCACCTTCTTGCAATCCTTTTAGTATGTGTTCGTTGCCTGTACGAGCTGTCAGCAATATCACAGGAATATGCGAAAACCGTATATCTTGTTTGATGCGATTGCATAGTTCAAGTCCGTCCATTACAGGCATCATTATGTCGCTGATTACCATTTGTACAGATTGTTTGGCCATAATGTTTAGCGCGTTCTGTCCGTGAGGTGCGGCTATTACCGGATAGTGTTCTTTAAGGAAGTTTATGATGAATTGCCTGAAATCATCATTGTCCTCTACCACAAGAATTGGCAATTCGGCATCGATTTCTTCCATTGTTTGTTCGTCGATTTGTACTTCTTCTGGTTCAAGCTTCTGAAGTGTTGTTGAAATGGGTAATGTAACGATAAATACACTGCCCTGATGGATGTTGTCCTTCACTTCAACCTTTCCGCCGTGCAATAGCACGTACTCCTGTACTATGTGTAGACCAATACCATTTCCGATATAGACAGAATCGTGGTCCTCTTGATTAAAACGTTCAAATATTTTTGTTTTGTTTTTGTCAAGGATACCAATACCCGTATCAGCAACCTGTATTCTTGCAAGCTCACCTTCTGCACCTAAAACGCGGCCAACCGTTACCACAACACGTCCGTTTTCAATATTGTATTTGAAAGCATTAGATAATAGATTCATCACAATACGTTGAATTTTGTTTCTATCAAAGTCCATTTGGATTGAGCTTGACTTCAGAATCACTTCAAGGCGAATTCCCTTTTTATTGGAATGATAATCAAAGGTATTGCATACTTCTTTTACAAAAACGGGCAGGTCGCCGTGTGACAGGTTCGGTACATTGTCTCCGTTGTCCAATTTCCTCAAATCGAGCAATTGGTTCACTTCATCTACCATAAATACCGCATTTCGATGGATTCGTTCAAGATCTTCTTTTATGCTTTTATCAGGAATCCCTACTTCTAAAATTTTCTCGAGCGGTGTGATAATAAGTGAGAGCGGCGTTCGCAAATCGTGACTTATATTGGTGAAAAAGCGCATTTTCTCTTCGTTGATTTCTTGTTGCTTGGCAACGTTCAGTTCTAATTTTTGCATTTGCATTTTCAATTTGATCTTCTTTTGGGTCCGAATAATTAAAACTGCATTGCTTATGAAAAAGACCAACAGATAAAGAATGTACGCACGGGTAGACTTCCAAAATGGTGGATTCACACGAATAATTAAGTTAGAAGGTTCATTGATCCAATTTCCTCCATTATTGCTTGCTTTTACTTGAAGGTTATAGACACCAGCTGGAAGTTTGTTAAAGTAGATTGTATTTCCTGCCAGCTTTATCCAATTAGCATCGTCCGAAAGTCGGTAAGCGAATTTGGTTTTGTGTGGGGACTCATAATTCATGGATGAAACATCAATTGAAAAGTTGTTGTCTGAATAATCCAGTGTTATCTCTCTTGCCAATTGTATGTTTTTGGGTAAAATAATACGATTGTTTCCAATGGCTTCTCCCACTTCAATCTGATTGTTACTAATTTTCAATGCTGTGAATATCACTTTTGAGTTAGATTGCTTGTATTGAATAGGTGTAGGAGCGGTTTTAATGTATCCTCCCATTCCTCCCATGAGAATTTCTCCTTTTCGGTTGCAAAAAATTGAATGAAGGTTGAATGCAATATTGCCAATCCCATCTTGGTCAAAATAGCGATAGTATCTAAATATTGGAGCTCTTGCAGGGTCGTTCACCACTACAATGTTTGTGATGCCAAAGTTCGTTGTAATCCAGATGTTATTGTTTTGATCTTCGGCAATTCCCCTGATATAATTATGTGAAATGCCATTCTCAGTTGTGAGATGAAAGATTGAATCTAGTACAGAGTCGAAAACATGTAGCCCGCGCTGTTCCCCAATCCATAGACGGTTACGACTGTCGCGATAAATACAATTGATTAATTTATTGGGGAATTGTTGCGTTCCTTTGTTGTTGCTTTTTAATACAGACAACATTAGCGTTTGCGTATTCATTACGCACAAGCCTGAACTTGTAGCGATGTATAGAGATTGGTCGAAATTGCAATGAAGATCTGTAATGCTGTTGGTAGGGAGCGCCGTATTGTCTATGTTATAATGTTCGATATTGCCATTTGTGTCATAACAAAACAATCCTTTATCAATGGTACCCAGCCAGATGTTACCTGCGGCATCCTCTTCAATACTTCGAATATCTTTGAGTAGACCTGCTATTTGTTGGTTTTCAATGTTTAGGTTGACGAAGTTGTTTTTGTCATGATAAAATGCGCCACCTCCATAGGTACCAAACCAAATTCTGTTTTTTGAATCAAGGAAGGTGCAGATTATCAGATCTGAAGGGATGTCCCGATTCTTTGCACTATAACGAATGCTTTTTTTTGTGGATTTATCTACACATACGAGACCTTCTCCATCTGATCCCAGCCACAAATTGCCTATTTTATCTTCGATTATGCAGCTAACATCATTTAAGTCTGCTAGCTTGTCTCTTTCAAACAAGATATTGTTAAGGCTTGTATAGGCAATACCTCGCTTGCTGGTTCCTACCCAAACAATATCCTGTTTATCCTTATAAAAACAATTAATGTGATTGGTCGACAATGAAAAAGGATTGTCTTTCTTGTATGTCAGGTTCGTAAAACTATCGGTTTTGGTATGATAAATGGAGACCCCCGCCTCCACTGTGCCAATCCATATGTCACCATTCCCAACGTCTATAATCGAAGTGATAAAATCGCAAATGTGTTTGGTTTTATCTGTCAATATTTTCCATGTCTTTGTTTGAGGGTTGTACCTGCGTAGTATATTGTCAGGCGAATAGGCCGTATAAAACCAAATATTATAAGAGTCATCTATATAAATTTTATGATGAAAAGAGGACGACAATTCGATAGTCAATTCCTTATTTATACTGTTGGTGCTGAAATTTACTTTCCCCAGCAAACCGCTATCGAATAAGATGAATGCATTGCCATCTCTGCATTCCATCCATTTTATATGTTCGTTCTTTGGAAGTGGAAAAATGCTTTTTTGTTTCGATTTATAGTTGTAGTAGAATAAAGTTGAGTCAATTACACACCATAAATTGCGGTTGTGGTCAACAAATAACTGTTCAACGTCGCCTGCTACATTGAGCCAATTAAGTTTTGATTTTATGTTATTATCTAATATATCTTTATCTCTGTTGTAGAGAAGAATCTTATCTGTTGCATGTATCCAAATGTTCCCTTCCGCATCTTCGTTAATGTGGTTTATTTTATTGTTGTAGGTTCCGATCGGAACAGTAAAATAATGTTTATAATTAAAGCCGTCGTAGCGACTTAGTCCGTTATCTGTTGCAAACCACATGAAGCCGTAGCTATCTCGACATATACTGTTTACGGTATTGTCTGTTAACCCTGTTTTCACATCTAGCCACCTGAAATCATAACCATCCATTGGAAAAGCATTAAAGACCTTCAGAAGCAAGCATAGAAGAATGAATTTTTTCATCTTTTAAAAAATCAAAATTTGGGATTATAAAATTATAAATAATTTTAGTTCTATTATTTGAAAACATGATTTTCAATATCCGAAATGTATTTAAATACTGCCTCATTAGTATTGTTGGCTATAAATGATACTGATGTTAATTTCTCCTTAAAAAAAATGTGCTATTTTAGAATCGGAACAAGTATTCTTAAACAGTTTAATTTAGAAGATTTATGGGTAGAAGACTTTTAGTGGCAGCAACACTTTTGCTAATGTTTATTTTTCAAGGGTTGGCACAAGCACCCAAAACGAACACAGTTGGCAGGGGTCAGCATGAATTATCGAATCCAAATGCAAGCAAGGAGGCACGTGAACTATATAGCCGGCTATTACAATATCAGGTAGAAAATAAAATATTATCCGGGCAAATGTGGGCGCCTTGGGGTATTGACGAGATCGAATATATTTATGAAGTAACCGGCAAGTATCCTGCCGTAAGAGGACATGACTTGATTCATGAATCGAGTAACGCACGTGAAATAGAATTGTTAATCGATTGGTATCGCATGGGTGGAATACCAACATTGATGTGGCATTGGGGGGCTCCCTCGTTGGGTGAAGGCTACGAGCAAAGCAAAATGACAATCGATATATCGAAATGCTTTATTGAAGGTACCCCCGAACATAAAGCCATGTGGGACGACTTGAAGCGTGTTGCCGACTGGTTGACTGTTCTAAGAGATGCCAATGTGCCGGTGTTGTGGAGGCCAATGCACGAATTCGATGGAAAATGGTTCTGGTACGGAAAAGGTGGTGGTAAGCAGTTTGTTCAACTGTGGGAAACCATGTACAATTATTTTACAAAAGACCGAGAACTCGACAATCTTATTTGGGTGCTTTGCCACAGTGGGGAAGTAGATGCTACATATATCCCGGACGAAAAATATTTTGACATTGCGGGGCCGGATACCTATTCAAAAGATTCACAAGAGCCGTTGTATGAAACTATAGCTGACATGTATGGAAAAAACAGTCTTATTCCATTGCATGAGTGTGGCACAATCCCTGACCCTGATACCTGTTTGGAGAACAACACGATGTGGTCGTGGTGGATGCTGTGGCATACCATGCATTTAACCAGACTTGATAAAGACGAGTTGCGCCGAATATACCACCATCCGTCCGTAATTACTCTTGAAGAGCTAAAAGAGGATGCCCGTGAACGAATTTTGTTGGATGAAAACTGGCAGTTTGCATTCGGGAACGCTTCATATCCGGTTAAGGACTTTGGTGCGGGCACCGAATATTTCAATTATTTTGCAAAAGCAAACTCCATTCACAATACCGGCCCGTATTCTTCGAAATTCGATGCATCGAACTGGAAGCATCTAAACTTACCACACGATTGGGTTGTCGATTTGCCCTATTCGCCAACCGCAAGCCATAGCCATGGATATAAAACGGTTGGCTACAAATACCCCGAAACAAGTGTGGGGTGGTATCGCAAATCATTTAAAATTGGAAAAGAAGACTTAGGCAAACACATTACGCTTCAATTCGATGGGATTTTCCGTGATGCTACAATTTGGGTCAATGGTTTTTACGTGGGCAACGAGCCCAGTGGCTATGCCGTGCAGGTGTATGACATTACCGATTACCTGAATTATGGAAGCGAAAACCTGATTGCCGTACGTGTGGATGCAACCTTTGAAGAAGGCTGGTTTTATGAAGGAGCAGGTATTTACCGGCATGTATGGCTGCAAAAAACGTCACCAATACACGTGGCATCTTTTGGAACCTTCGTTTATAGTGAACTTCAAGCTCCGTTTACTCAAGCCATGTTGAAAATAGAAACCACTATTCAAAATTCAGGGCTGTTAGCAAGCGACTACCAAATTATTCAGCGTTTGAACGATGCTGACGGAAACGAAGTTGCTAAGGACGAAACAGATGGGAGAAAACTTCTTCCCAAAGAAAAAAACACAACTGTGCAGCAGATAACTGTTCAAAATCCGCACTTGTGGAATTTGGATGATCCCTATTTGTACACGGTTGTAACAGAGATATATCAACAGGGGAAACTGGTTGATTCGTATTCAACAAAAACCGGAATCAGGCATATTCGTTTCGATGCCAATGAAGGATTCTTCCTTAATGGGAAGAATATCAAACTAAAGGGGGTCAATTTGCACCAAGATCATGCTGGAGTTGGCAGTGCTATTCCTGATGCATTGCAAGAGTATCGTATCAAGCAACTTAAAAGTTTTGGTTGCAACGCCTATCGAGCATCTCATAACCCCATGACCCCGGAAATGTTGGATGTTTGTGATCGCGAAGGAATACTTGTGATTTCCGAAAATCGATTGATGGGAATCAATCAGGAACATTTGGATCTGCTTGAACGAATGATTCAACGCGATCGCAATCACCCAAGTGTCATTCTTTGGAGCATCGGTAACGAAGAGTGGGGTATCGAGGGCAATGAATTGGGGATTCGTATCGCGGCAACCATGCGAGAATATGCTCACCGTATTGACCCAACCCGCATGGTTACTGCCGGCATCAGTGGTGGCAATCAATTACTGAAATCCTTGGATGTGGTAGGTTACAACTACATAAAACAAAACCCAGTAGAAAAGTACCATGCAGAAAATCCTGAATGGAAGGCATTGGGAAGTGAAGAAACTACCGGTTCAGGTACTCGTGGTGTTTATTTTGATGATAAAGAGAATGGACGCATGCAGTCAATAAATCGTAGCGGGGTTCGAGGTATTGTCAATGTCATTGAACGGGGATGGAAATTTTACGATGAGCGGCCCTATTTGGGAGGATTATTTTACTGGACCGGTTTTGATTACCGGGGCGAGCCAAATCCACTTAGCTTTCCGGCTACTGGTTCTCAGTTTGGGATTTTGGATTATTGCGGTTTTGAAAAAGACGAAGCTTATTATTTGAAATCGTGGTGGACAGATAAGCCCGTACTTCACATACTTCCGCATTGGAATTTAAAGGGGCATGAAGGCGATAGCATTGATGTTTGGGCTTATAGCAACTGTGATGAAGTGGAACTGACTGTAAATGGCAAGAATCTGGGTCGGAAAAAGATGGAGAAGAACGGTCACCTGTCATGGAAAACCATCTATCAGCCCGGGATTGTGAAGGCAGTTGGTTACAAAAACGGGGAACGTATTCTGACCCAAACCATATCTACAACCGATTCACCTTCAGAAATAGTTCTGAGTGCCCACAAAACCGAACTGAAAGCCGATCAACAAGATGTGGCAGTGGTCAAAGTGGAATTAAAAGATAAGAAAGGCCGCTTTGTCCCCGATGCGTGTGTGCCACTAACGTTCGAATTGGTGGGTGAAGCACGTATTCTGGGCGTGGGCAATGGAGACCCTGCTTTTAAGGATGAAGAACGTCCAACGAATTCTGACGAACGCACATTCCATGTTAAAACATTTAATGGTTTGGCGCAAATACTAATACAGTCAAAAACACAACCGGGTGCTGTGCAATTGAAGGTAAAAGGAGAAAACCTTCCGGAGTCCGTTCTTGAATTGCATGTTAATCAATAACTTTTAAAATAATATTCGATGAAAAAATATTTGTTGATTGCAATCCTTCTTGCTGCTATTTATACAGTTAATGCTCAGCGTCCGCGTGTAGAATTGCAAGGCATTTGGCATACCCAGCTGGGTGACTGTCAATTACCCGGCACCACCGATGAAAACAAATTAGGCGATGGAAAACATCCGACGGATGTGACCTATCAGTTAACACGTCTGTTTCCCTATTCCGGGAAAGTGATTTACACGAAAGAGGTAACTATTCCTCGCACCATGAGCGACAAAAGGCTTGCACTGGACATGGAGCGAACCAAACCAAGCACATTGTGGATTGATGGAGATAGTATAGGAAGCATCGGGCATATATATTCACCTCATATCTATGAATTGCCTCGTTTGTCGGCTGGTGGACATACGATAAGCATTAGGGTCGATAATTCGCGCACGTCCGTACCGCGCGAAATACAGTCGTCTCACGCATGGACCGACGGCACGCAGACCAATTGGAACGGCATTTTGGGCGATTTTTATATCGAAGCTCGCGAAAGTGCTTTTATTCAATCGGTACAAGTGTATCCCAACGTGGACAAAAAAACGGTGCGAGTGGTTGCAGTAATTGATGCAGCACAACCCTGTAAAGGCAAATTTGATCTGACAGCTACAGCATGGAATACCGACAAACGGCATACCGTAACAGCCAATCCTTTGGAGGTAAATCTTGCAAAAGGCCTCAACACGGTGGAAGCAACGGTGAACATGGGCGACGATGTGTTGCTGTGGAGTGAGTTTCACCCTGCTCTCTATAAAACCGAATGCCGGCTCACAACAGGAAAAGCGACAGATAAGTATCTGCTAAACTTCGGAATGCGTCACTTTGCTACAGAAGGGACTCAGTTTGTGATTAATGGTAACAAAACCTTTCTGCGCGGCAAACACGATTCCAATGTATTTCCGCTTACAGGTTATGCCCCAATGGATGTAGCTTCGTGGCGACGCGTGTTTCAAATTGCAAAGAATTATGGTATAAATTATTATCGCTGTCACTCATATACACCACCTCGTGCAGCCTTCGAAGCTGCAGATATTGAAGGCATATACTTTCAGGCGGAACTGCCATTGTGGGGAAGTATTTCACGTACCAATACCAAACTGAATACATTTTTGCTCGAAGAAGCCAGTCAACTGTTGGACTATATAGGAAACCATCCGTCGTTTATGATGTTTGCCCTGGGTAACGAGCTAAATGGCGACATAGAGGTAATGCGCGAATGGGTGAACAGGTTTAAGAAACAAGACGATCGTCACCTTTATTCGTTCGGTTCGAACAATAACCTGGGATGGCCTGGGCCACAAGATGGCGAAGACTACTTTACCACCTGTCGAGTAGGAGGTGGATCCGGTTATTCAACCCATGTGCGTACATCGTTCGCTTTTGTTGATGCCGAAAAAGGTGGCATCCTCAATAATACCTATCCGAGCACTATTCAGGATTTAGCGGCTGCAATTAAACTATCGCCACGCCCGGTAATCAGCCACGAAACAGGTCAGTTTCAAATTTATCCCGACTATTCTGAGATTCCCAAATACACAGGGGTGCTCTATCCGTACAACCTGCATATTTTTCGTGACCGGCTGAAAGAAAATGGACTTACTGATCAAATAGACCGTTTCCACATGTCGTCGGGGCAGTTTGCCGTAGAGTGCTACAAGGCCGACATTGAATATTACTTGCGTACCCCCGGTATTGGTGGCTTTCAGATGCTTGATTTACAGGATTTCTCCGGACAGGGAACAGCTTTAGTCGGCATTCTGGATGCTTTTATGGATAGCAAAGGGATATGCGAACCTGAATACTTTTATGGTTTTTGTGCTCCTGTTGTGCCGCTGGCAAAAATGAAAAGCCGCTGTTGGGCCTCGAACGAAATTATGCATATTGACGTAGCATTGGCCAACTACGAAGAAAACGACTGGAACAAAGC
>JAQIDF010000035.1 GCA_027858145.1 Prolixibacteraceae bacterium
ACTGTATAAATACCTCTGGATTGCGACAGGGTATTTATTACATGAAATACACGAGCGGAATCGTGGAAATAAAGCATAAAATCATAAAAATTGATCAATTGTAAATTCTAAAAACAAAAATATTATAGCATCTTTTAGAATTTTTGCATTCGTTATGATTTAATTCCCGTTCAGTGGCAATGAAAATTAAAAAGCACATTAAAAAGCAGAAGAGCAAAGAATTCTGAAACACATTTTATCAAACAAAGGCGACTTAAATAAAAATCTATTCACGGACTCTCTTTCTATATAAAAAATATTTATATCTTTGATATGTATTATAATTTAAATTCTATAACAATGACTAGAGGAACAGTAAAATTTTTCAATAACGCTAAGGGTTTTGGATTCATAACACCTGATGATGAGGGCAAAGATGTATTTGTACATAAAAACGATTTAATCGACAGAATTAAAGACGGAGATAAAGTAAGCTTTGATATTGAGCAAGGTCAAAAAGGCCCTAATGCAACCAATGTCCAATTAGATTAAGAAACTGCTTAATTTTCAATTGTGAATTCTATTAAGCATTAGGAACTGTTTAAATTTTGTTTTTGGAAAATTTTTAATGTATTGAGTTCTTCCTGCCATGCGGGATTATTTAGACTAAGTCAAAATTGACGATAATAGCACCGCTATCTGAGGATATTTTGACTTATGTACACGTGCTCAATACATAAAAACATCCCGAATGATAAAACTTAAACAGTTTCTTCGTTTTATCATTGCAAGTTGTATCATAGCCTCACTTGCATTAGTATTTCATTCAAAATCTTTACTGAGCCTTCTCCAGCTTCCGGAGCAGGCAACTCATTATTTCTTTCAACTTCATACATATGAAGTAAACCTTGAATCAGCCATCAATTCATTTAATCCTCTCACACCCTTCAAATCCATCCGCAATAAGTGCATTTACTTTATCGATATCGCGCTTAATTTTCAGGTGCATACTACAATCGTACAACTCCAATAATGGATCATTATCAATAATATTAATCATCAGCATACCTGGTGACGGTGCTTCATCCAACTGTGCATACTCTTCATAATTAAATGATGTAAACGCCACATTCTGGCCGATGCCCCTCCTGTCAAGCCAGAAACCATTATCAAGCTTAACGGGCTTAGTCAGCTTTTTGGCAACGACCAGGTCAGAAGGTGAAGGATAAGAAAGAATTATCGTCTTTTCTGCATTCATAATAACCGGCACATTATTGGAGTAATCGGCTTTTGTTTTATAAATTAAAAAAGGCTCACTAGCCATAGGTTGTTCATTCCCGGTTTGTTTTGATAAGTTGCATGCAGCAACCATGTATATAGTTAATATAATTATAGTTTTATTCATTTGTTTAAATTTATTACATCCTAAGATAACTTCATGTAACTCGCATAATTAAATCGTTTGTGGATGTTGTTCTGCCGAGTCATGACATCGCCGTGGGCTCTGTCTAACACACGTTTCTTAAATATAAGTTTTTTTAGCAAATTATTTGTAAGGAATAGTAAATAGAATACAGAACCTTTATCTAGTTCAGAAGTAAGCCACATTCTTCCTCCAAGCATTTCAACATACGCTTTTGAAATTGACAGAACCCAGTTGGGTAAATATGAGTACATTGTCTATAAGGTTGGTTAGTATTTGTGTTAGCTTGACTCCAGCAGGAAGGCGGTTTTTAAGCTTTTATGTTGCATGGGTTTAATGTTTCGGGTTGTTGTTTTTGTTTCCGATCTTTATATTGATGGTAAAGCAATTAAGTATTGAGAAAGGTTTGATGCCCTGTTTAATCGTATTACGTCCAAAAAAGAAGTCATTTCGTATTTTTTACTGATTTTTCTTATATTGTCGGTTGATTTTATCCACGCTTTAGAGCGTTTAGACTGCATGATGGGAAACTATCAAAACCTGTTCCGATTTTTCAGCAGGTTACAGTTCATAGGTGATAAAGGCGGAGAAATTCACCTGAGTTAACTAAAAATCACGCATGCTATACTGAAAAAATCAATACAAAAATGAAAATAGATTGGTTACTCAACTACAACCCAATACTCCTGGCACTTGGAGCAACTCTTTTTACCTGGTTTGTTACAGCTTTAGGCTCATCAACAGTATTTTTCTTTAAATC
>JAQIDF010000045.1 GCA_027858145.1 Prolixibacteraceae bacterium
GATATCCCCGAGGCTGATGTTAATTCATTATCCAGATAGATGCTTTGCATGTAGGTAATTCCAAAATTTTTGAAATCGAAAGCAACATATGGATTTAACAGCTTCGTATAACGGTCTCTAAAATAGGATCGCACATAATGTACACTTAGTCCCAATTGACCGTTAAAGAGGATTTCGCTACGAATACCGGCAATATGTTTTTTGAAAAAACCATCAAGTTTCAAGTCAACGTAATATTCTGAGTGACCTGTTTTTGGTGCAAACATTACCGCAACCGATGGTACAAAATCGAGGTCAAAGGTAGGTGATTCGTGCATTGTCAGAAACTTCACTTTCAAATTGACCAGAAACTTTGAAGAGTAAAGAGAGTCATAGGTGTACATCGAAGCATCCTCTAAATAGATACTGTCACTTTCGAGGTTGTTTTTATATGGAATAATGCTTAATCCGGCTACGCCTACATCAACATGTGCTGTTTGGTATAATGCACCAACATCGGTAGTAAAAACCCAGGATGACAGACGCTTAATGTCTTCCAGTATCGGGTCAACATTTTCATCAACAACTAAATCGCTACTGGTATTAATGTTACTCAACCCAAGAGAACCGATATCATACCCCAGGCGTTGTAAACGAGGTGTAAAAGCAAAAACCATTTTCCGGGGCGATTTAGTCATCGGGTTAGGCATTAAGTCAAGGTGATAACCATAAGTAACACCAATATTTGTTTCTCTTTCGGGACCATAGCTGTACTGAGTTAATTGAAACCCCAGAGCAACCTTTCCAAACTGACCAAAAAACTTATTTATTTTTCCATCCTTGGCAAACAAATAACCTCGGCCTACCCGTGAATGCACACTGGCAATATAAGTAGTTGGAGAACTATTTGATAAACCACGAAAGCGCTGATCATGTCCTACTTGTATCGAGTAGTAGTTATTTGTTCCAACGTAAGCCGGGTTCAACAAATAATCGTCGAATATATGATATCGATATTGATAAGTTTGTTGCGAAAAACCTGCTACAAACAAAAATCCAATCAATATTGTTAATAAAGCCTTTCTCATAATAGATCTATTTTCCACCACTTCTAATTATTGATATGTTTCCGTTAATTAGTGTGTCTTGGGATGTACCTTCATTTTTCCTTAACAAATAAATATATGTTCCAGATGGCATCGGACGGCCATGCTCATCCACACCATCCCATTTTATTCCTTCATTATCTGAAATACCCTCTTCATCATACACCAGTTCTCCATATGATGTATAAATCTGGAGTGTATATTTTTGATTTTGTGAGCCATAAATAACCCATTTGTCATTGTACGCATCCCCATTACCGGGTGTAAAATAATTGTACCGGTTCATTTCGGGACAATTATCACCGTCAACCGAAGTAATCAATGTATCAACCGATGCTGAACACCCCGTATAGTTGTCGGTAACAACAACTCGGTAATCACCAATGGTTATATAATCGGCAACCAATTTCCCATTCGCATAATAAAGTGTATTATTTTCATCCTGATTCGAATAATCAGGATCAGCCGCTATGGTATCAATCTCATCATTTTCAAGTGGAAAATACAAATCGAGGTTATCATCATACACACTAACTTCGGCGGTAACACCATCAAACAGGTAATCCTCCACATTAACCTTTATATATCCATCGTACGTACGGTCGCAAGTGGGTTGATAAACATCGGATATACTTAATTTAATTGATTCATTATTATAAGCAACGGATATTGTATCATAATTAAATCCGTTGTCACTTAAATCGGTAAGTGCCTCACATCCGTTAGCATCGGTTAGATAACAACGATAAAAACCAGCAAATAATTTTTCAACCATTTCGGAACCTTCTGCATTGTATTTCGGTACACGCCCTGCACTTTCCACCCGCATTACATAACCATCGCCCGGGCGAGTTGTTCCGCCAGTAGCATCAAATTCAATAATTCCGGTATTGTCGTCGCTACAGTTCACAGGCATCTGACGTAAATCTGCCAGCACTAATTGCTCAGGAATGACAAATATGGTATCGGCAAATATATCGGAAGTGTTGCGTACCCCATCAATATTCTGTGCATGACAACCATTTTCGTCTTTTATATAGAAATTATAGGTTACGTTAGGTTCCAGGTTAATACTATTTTCCAGAAACTTAAATTGCGTTGTATCCTGATTTGATTTTGGTATATTAATTATACGATTTGTCTCAGAGAAATCGGCATCGTTATAGGTTACGTCGTAACTATTGGTTCCCCCTAATATTTTCAGTTCCATGTCACCATATTCATCATCGTAACATTGAATATCGTAAAACTCATAGTAAACCTCAAATTTATCGGGCTGTTCAAATAAATAGGGATCAACTTTATTTAAGTTGGGGCAACCATTTTCATCTTCAACATAAGGATACTTCTCTCCTACTTCTAAATCAACAAAAGTGCTGTCATTTAATTGACTCAGGTTCGTACCATTATTTAAACTGTAATAATAATTACCGGTACCACCGGTTGCACGTATGGTCGTTTCATCATCATTACTGCCATAGCATAATTTTTCGCCCCAGTCGATATCTACAATCATTACCGGGTCGGGCTTAACAATATCAACCGGATTTGTAAGTATAGCACTACATATACCGGTTCCGTCGATCACTTTGGGTGTATACGTTTTATCGCCGGCCAAACCGGTAATTACATAATAACCGTTTACCTCTTCAATTTCGTATTCATATTCAACAGCAGTATTGTTTGCATCAACAAAACGGTAATCTTCAGGTCCGGCAACCGTACCACCGGTCACATCAAGGTAAATTTTACCATCATCGATATTCGAACACGTTGGGTCTTCTTTGTCGATAAAATCAATTTCTAACTCTTCAGGATTGGTGATGGTTGTATCTTTCGTAACCTGACATACAAAGTTATTGTCACTTACAACAATCTCCAATGTTGTACTGGGTTGGTTCAGTTCCATTACATTTTCAAAAAATCCACTTGTATTCGGATTATTTGCAACATCGGGATTCGCATTGTTAATGAAATATTGAAGATCTCCTGAACCACCGGTTGCATTTACCTGAATATCACCACGATCATTATAACAAATAACATCGATAACATCAATGGATGAGATTATAATTTCAGTTGCAGGTAGAATAATAATATCTTCTGAAACAACCGCGCAACGTTTGTT
>JAQIDF010000056.1 GCA_027858145.1 Prolixibacteraceae bacterium
ACAATTTTACCTTTTACCAGAAACGCAATTGGATCGATGGATTTTGCGCCGGTGTTTTTTAACAAACGTCTGGCACGAGACCCCGAAAACCACGGCAATTATCGTCGTACAACCGATGCATTTGAAGCTGCAACAGCAGTCTTGTATTTTTCGCCGGTTCAGTATTTTGGTATAACTCCCAATAACCTGGAAGAACAACCCGGATACGTACTTGATTTCATTCGTGAAGTACCTACTACATGGGACGAAACTGTTCTTGTTGATGGTCATCCCGGCAAGGAGGTTGTAATGGCACGTCGAAAAGGCGAAAAATGGTACGTAGTGGCTGTTAATGGTGAAAAAGAAACAAAGGAAATTACCGTTACTTTACCCATGCTGGCCAATCAAAAAGTGAATATGCTATTCGATAAAGAGGACAGAACAGCAGGAGCAACGAAGGTAGAAATAGATGAGAACGGTGAAGTAAAATTAAAGCTTTTATCCGAAGGCGGTGCAGTTATTTATGTTGAATAATCTGTTTTGCTGATGTGAAGCAATTACAGATAGTTGTCTAAACCTTCATACAGAAACGTGTCCTCTGTGTGAAGGTTTTGTATTTACAAAAACCGGTGTGCAACCTTTTTATCAGGGATCATGCATTGGTCACGTTTGCCAAACCATTTATAGCGGTTTCCGGCAATGAGCCGGTAAAGCGGATTTCTTATCCAACGCGGGATATAAATCAAAAAGTAAAAGAAACGGTAAAACTTCAAATACCGCGCAATGCGTAGCGCCGCATCCGATTCCTGATAGAGTATTCCATTTTCGAGGAGTAATACAGAATCATGGATCTCAGTGTTGTTAAAAGGGGTTAATAATTCCTGGCTTCGTGCATCCTGTATTGTTGCAAATTTGAGTTTTTCTTCTTTCTCGTTTTTGAGAATAAATTGTACTGAAGCATTGCAAAGATTGCAAACACCATCGAAAAGTACGATGGGAGCATTATTTTCATTAACGGTTGTTTTCATAATCGTTTTTTAAACCTTCCGCCAGCCATTTGGCCAGTGCCTGACGGTTACTTTCAATGATGAAACGTTTGAGGTCGCGATAGTGGTTTATATTACCCAGTTCAATGTATGTTGCTACAGGCCATGTGTATTTAAGCATGTAAAGGTTACGTGCTGTAACTGAACCATGATACCCCCTGCCCGGTTGGTGTTCATTATATTTACTGTCAAAGGTATTCAGAAGGCTTAATGCTGTTTCTCTTCCGGAACTACTTCGTTTGTCATGATAAAAGAATACATCAATTTTTTCACCGCGGCTACGTGAATCAACGTGTATGATTATTGTTCGTTGATATCGCCCTTTGTATTGTTTGTACAATTTATTGACAGCATCTTTTCGTTGTCGCAAACGTAAATTTTGATTGAGGGGAATTCTCAGGTTTGGATAACAGGTTTCATCCTTATCAGCCGGCAAGTACCAACCATCACGAATTCCATCATTGTTGTCGCGGGTTATCATGTAAACTGTAGCTCCCATCGAGAGAAGTTCCCGCGCCAGACGCAAGGTGATGTCGTAAGCATATTCATCTTCACAAAGTTCTTTATTTTTACGTTTTCCAACTGCACCAGGGTCAGGGCCGCCATGCCCCGAAACAAGGTAGTAAACAGCATTGCCCAGTTCGTTGCTTTTAATTTCAACATCCTCGTGCTGGGGGCCGAAAATTGGAAAGCGTTTAGTTGCAATGGGTGTTGAGTCTTCTTCGGGGATTTCCGGTTTGGTGGAGTTTGTTCCATCTTGTCTTTCAAGCGGAAGCCTGTATTCAACTCCGATTTTTAATTCTTTGTTTCCACCCAAAACTTCTTTGTTTAACTCAATGAATTCATTAATAGCAGATGCGGGCAGATCATTGTCGCGTAAAATACTATAAATACCATCACCGCTTTTTGCAACAAAAGTTTTCTCTTGCTGGGCATGCAAAGGCTGGATAAAAATCATGAAAAAAACGACAGCAGTAATTATTTCAGGTATGATATTTGTGCTTTTTTTGTCGTTTTTCATTGAAGGTATTTCTTTCATATTGGTATAAACCTTATTTTTGACCATAAATAATGGCAAAATAAGGAAAAATCTATTCATAAACAGTACAATTAATAACGAAGAAATGAACATACGGTTGTTAATATCCATTGTTGCAGTTTTTTTTATTGTTTCTTGTGGTACACTTACCCAAACCACAACATACGATTATAATAATATGTCCATCAGTAATGTGTCTGATTCTATTACTGATGAACGATTTGAAGATATACTTGCTCCGTACAAAAGTGAAATTGATAAAAAAATGTCGGAGGTGATTGCTTATTCGCAAAATGGAATGGCGACTTATCGGCCAGAAAGTCCTTTAAGTAATTTTTTGAGTGATATGATTTTAGAAAATGCCCGCGATTATTGTGTCGAGAACAATTTGTCTTTTATACCTCAAATAGCTCTTTACAATCATGGGGGAATACGGGCGTCAGTACCAAAAGGTGAAATTTCTGTACGTAATGCCTACGAAATAATGCCTTTTGAAAATGAACTTGTTATGGTGCAGTTAACCGGAGAACAGGTGGTTAGTCTGGCCGATTATATTTCAATCCGAAAGGGCGAAGGAGTAGCCGGGATTACCTTCGGAATGATGCCCGATAAAGCAATTGACATAAAAGTTGGCGGCATGAAGGTTGATGAAAATAAAAATTATTGGCTGGTAACCAACGATTATATTGCTAACGGAGGAGATGGGATGAAAGTATTGACATGGGCTTCGGAGCGGATTGACACCGGAATAAAGATTCGAACCATAATCATCGAGAGCTTAAAAAAAATGAAAGAAAACGGCGAAACTGCTGATGCAGAAACCGATGGGAGGATTTACAATGTTGAGTAGAAGGAAGTTTATACGGAATACCTTAATTGCAGGTGCCGGGTTGTATGCCTTGCCATCTTTTGGTCAGAATAATGTTGATAAATTAATGATTTTGCATACCAATGATTTGCATTGTCATTTTGAACCTTTTCTCGAAAACGATCCAAAATACCCGGGCAAAGGCGGAATGAACCGTATTTCGGCATATGTGAAAAAGTTAAGACAGCATAATCCAGATCTATTATTACTTGACAGCGGCGATTTTTCGCAGGGGACTCCGTATTATAATTTTTATAACGGTGAAGTAGTACTTAAGTTAATGTCTGAAATGGGGTACGATGCTTCTACTTTTGGCAACCACGAGTTTGATAGTGGCCTTGAGAGCTTTAAAAATGTAATGCAATACGCTGACTTTCCGTTGGTTTCTGCGAACTATGATTTTAGCAAAACTCCTTTGAATGGGCGTGTAAAAAAGCATATTGTAATTGAAAAGAAAGGTATTCGTATTGGTATTTACGGTCTGGGTATAGAACTTCAGGGGCTTGTGGGTAAAAATGTACGGGGTAATACAGTTTACAACGAACCTCTTGAGGTTGCATTAGAAACTGAAGATTATCTTCGTTATGAAGAAAAATGTGATTTTATTATTTGTTTGTCCCATCTAGGGTTTCAGTATGATTCACCACAGATTTGCGATGTGCAGTTGGCTCAGAACACTTACGAAACCGATCTGATTTTGGGCGGACATACACATACTTTCCTTGACTCGCCAGTAGAATTTATCAACAAGAATAAGCGTCCGGTTGTGGTTAACCAGGTGGGCTGGGCTGCACTTATGCTGGGGCAGTTGGAGTTCTTTTTCGAACAAAAAAAGAAAACCCGTATAGACTTAACGCCTAATAAAAAAGTTGGCTGATGAATCGTACATTTTTTTTCTTACTTTCATTTCTATCTGGTTTATTGCTCAGTCTTCCATGGATTGGGGGGAGTGGTTTGGTACTTTTATTTGCATTAGTGCCATTGCTTTATATCGAAAATTATTTCGCACGTAATAAATTGGCTTTCACACCGGTTGTGTTTTGGATGTATGCTTTTGGCGTGATGTTGTTCTGGAATGCTTTTACTACCTGGTGGATTTGGCATGCAACACCGACAGGCGCTTTGTTTGCCATCATTGCAAATGCTTTTTTAATGTCGCTTGTTTGGCTGTTGTATCACTACGCGCATCGGCTGAAAGGAGCTGGTTTTGCTAATGTTTTTATAATTTTTGGGTGGCTGTCGCTCGAATATTTACATTTTAAATGGGAAATGGCATGGCCCTGGCTTACATTGGGCAATGGCTTTGCCAGTAATATAAAAATTATTCAGTGGTATGAGTTTACTGGCGTATTCGGAGGCAGTTTATGGATATTGCTTGTCAATATTATGCTTTGGCAGATAATAAATACATTTATCAATCGTATTCCCAGACCGGTTATTGGCCGCGTATTGTTATTTGTCGTTATTGTTGTTGCGCCAATGATTTATTCCAATCATCGTTTTAAAACCTATACCGAAAAAGATAACCCGGTGAATGTGGTTGTTGTTCAGCCCAATATCGATCCCTATAACGATAAGTTTTCAGGAATGCCCCGTGCTAAGCAATACGACCGGCTTTTGAGTTTGGCTGATTCAGTAAGTAACAATAATGTTGATTTTTATATAGGTCCTGAGACTTCATTGCATGAAGTATGGCAAAACAAGATTGATTATGAGCCTGAAGTGCGTTTAATCCGAAATTTCCTGAAGGCAAATCAATCTGATGCAGCTTTTATAACGGGAGCAATGACGTTTCGTAAATATAAGAATAAAGAAGAATCTTCTTCTTCAAGATATTCGACTGATAGTACGTTTATTTATGATGCTTTTAATTCGGCATTAATGATTGCAAGCGACAGTCCTGTTGAGATGTACCATAAGTCTAAGTTAGTCTCAGGGGTAGAAACAATGCCTTTTGAAAATATATTTGGCTTCATGGATAATTTTGTGGTTAACTTGGGAGGAACTACGGGCTCACTTGGCACCGATAATGAGATTGTTGTGTTTGAACACAACGGCGTTCCGGCTGGTGTTCCTATCTGTTATGAGTCGGTGTTTGGAGCTTATCTCACAGGGTTTGTAGCTAAAGGTGCCGAAGTATTGTTTGTAATTACAAACGATGGATGGTGGAAAGATTCCCCCGGATATGGGCAGCATTTTTCATTTGCGAAAATACAGGCTATATCATTGCGGCGAAGCATTGCCCGTTCGGCCAACACGGGGATAAGCGGGCTTATTAATCAAAAGGGCGAAGTGATAGAAAAAACAACATGGTGGACACAAGATGCCTTGCACGGAACATTAAACAGAAACGATAGCCTGACCTTTTACGCGAAAACGGGCGATTTTATCGCCCGTATATCTCTTTTTATGTTTGTATTAATGCTTTTAAGCTTTTTTGTCGCCAGTTTTAAAATGAAAAATGATAGTATTGTTTGACTTCATTAAGCAATATTGGTAAAAACCTCCTGCACATCGTCATCGTCATCAATTTTGTCCAGCAACTTGTCAACTTCTTCCATTTGTTCTTCGGTAAGTTCAACGGTTGATGTTGGAATGCGTTGTAAGTTTGCTTTGGTCGTTTTAATGCCTAATTCTTCAAATTTCGAAGTCAATGTGCCAAAATTAGTAAAGTCGGTATAAGCATACATGATCCCATCGTTTTCGGTTAGTTCTTCCAGACCGGAATCAATCAGTTCCATTTCCATTTCTTCGATATCCATTTCCGGTTTCGGAAACTCCACTACTGCTTTACGTGAAAACATGAATTCCATTGACCCTGAATGTGCAAGTCCTTGCCCCCATTTGTTAAACATCCATTTCATGTTGGCAACTGTACGCGTGTGATTATCGGTCATGCATTCAACCATAAACATGGTTCCATGCGGGCCTTTTCCTTCGTAAAGTTCTTCGGTATAGTTTTCGGCATCTTTACCCGATGCACGTTTAATTGCCGCATCGATATTGGCCTTTGGCATATTTTGCGCCTTGGCATTTTGTATTGCCGTTCGGAGTGCCGGGTTCATGTCCGGGTCTTCACCACTTGATTTCGCCGCAACAGTTATTGCTTTCCCGAGTTTCGGAAATATTTTCGACATCTTGTCCCAGCGCTTCTCTTTTGCAGCCCTGCGATATTCAAATGCTCTTCCCATAATTGATTTCAAAATTATTTACGCATCAAAAATATAACGGTTAAATTAAAATCCATAATAAAGTTAAAAAAAAATGAGCGATTTGAACATCGGGTGGTTCTTACTTTAGCTATCCAAAAAATCAGTTATCTTTGCCGAAAATAGAAAATGACTATAATCAACCCGAATATCAAGGTTTTAGTATAATTATATGAATAACACACGAAATTTTTGCATAATTGCCCATATTGATCATGGAAAGAGTACGTTGGCCGATCGCATGTTACAGAAAACTGATACGATAAGTGATCGGGACATGAGGGAGCAGATATTAGACAGCATGGATCTGGAGCAGGAAAGGGGTATAACCATTAAAAGTCATGCCATTCAAATGATATACAAACTTCAGGGCGCAGAATATTTTTTCAACCTGATTGATACTCCCGGACACGTAGATTTTTCGTATGAAGTTTCCCGCTCAATTGCAGCATGCGAAGGGGCTTTGCTTATTATCGATTCAACACAGGGTATTCAGGCCCAGACCATTTCTAACCTGTACCTGGCAATTGAGCATGACCTGGAAATAATTCCTATTCTTAACAAAATGGACTTGCCCAATGCTATGCCCGAAGTTGTTGAGGATCAGATTATAGAATTAATTGGTTGTAAGCGTGAGGACATCATTCATGCCAGTGGTAAAACGGGTGAAGGTGTTGATGCTATTCTCGAACGAATTGTAAAAGATGTTCCACCTCCGGCAGGTGATCCCAAAGCACCTCTTCAGGCTTTAATTTTTGATTCAATATTCAATACATTCAGAGGTGTTATCGCTTATTTTAAAGTAACAAACGGCACCCTGCGTACGCGTGATAAAATTAAGTTTTTTGCTACCGATAAAGAATACGAAGCTGACGAAATTGGCGTTTTGCGGATGGGGATGTTACCCCGCGATGTACTCAAGGCTGGCGATGTGGGTTACCTTATCTCGGGTGTGAAAACAGCAAAAGAAATTAAAGTTGGCGATACGGTTACGCACGTTAAGGGAGGATGTGAAAAGCGGATTGAAGGCTTTCAGGAAGTGAAACCGATGGTGTTTGCGGGTGTATATCCGATTGATAGCGATGATTATGAGGATTTGCGAACAGCAATGGAAAAATTACAGTTAAACGATGCTTCATTAACTTTTCAGCCAGAATCATCACTTGCACTCGGATTCGGATTCCGTTGCGGGTTCTTGGGGCTGTTACACATGGAAATTGTGCAAGAAAGGCTCGATCGTGAATTTGATATGAATGTAATCACAACTGTACCTAACGTTGAATATTTGGTACATACCAAAAAAGGAGAGGATTATACCATTTACAACCCTTCGGGGATGCCCGACTCAATGGCCGTTGATTGTATCGATGAACCTTATATAAATGCTCAAATTATTACCCGCTCCGATTATATCGGGTCTATAATGACCCTGTGTCTCGAAAAAAGGGGCATTATGAAAAATCAAACCTATTTGAGTACCGACAGGGTGGAGTTAAGCTTCGATTTGCCTTTGGCTGAAATTGTATTCGATTTCTATGATAAACTAAAAAGTATATCAAAAGGGTATGCATCATTCGATTATCATTTAATCGATTTACGCCCTGCAAAACTTGTTAAGCTTGATATCCTGTTAAATGGCGAACAGGTAGATGCCCTTTCATCGTTAATTCACTTTGACAATGCCCAGGCTTTTGGGCGACGTATGTGTGAAAAACTGAAAGAGCTTATTCCGCGCCAGCAATTTGATGTTGCCATTCAGGCTGCCGTGGGGGCAAAAATTATTGCCCGCGAAACCGTAAAGGCAGTCCGAAAGGATGTTACAGCTAAATGTTATGGTGGAGACATTACCCGTAAACGTAAATTGCTCGAGAAACAAAAGGCCGGTAAAAAAAGAATGAAACAGGTAGGTAATGTTGAGGTGCCTCAAAATGCATTTCTTGCAGTGTTGAAACTGGATTAAATATTTGTGTGATCTTTTTTTCTTCTTTTCTGTTTATTATTAAAAGAGAAAAATATGGAAAATTTTGATCGTAATAATTTTCTGGATAAAATGAATCAGGAATTTAAACGTACTGATGAATTTTATATGAATTGTCATCAAATGGCTTTCGTTTACTTGATTTCTATGTGCAATTATACCACATTGAATTTATTTCTTTCAAAGAATAGCTAACGATAAATCTTTTTCTTTCGATATAGCCCGGGGGGCATCCCGGTAATCTGTTTAAATACTTTTGAAAAATGATGCCGGTCACTAAAGCCACAATAATATGCAATGTCATCAATTGTCCTTTCGTGGTTATGCATTTCTACTAATGCTTTGTTTATCCTTACTTGTTTGATGTATTGGTGAATAGTTATTCCCATTTTATCACGGAATAATCTTAAAAGCGAATTTGGAGCCATAGCAACAATGTTTGAAAGATATTCGTTTGTTATCTGATTGTAGAAGTTGCTGTTGATATGCTCAATGATTGTTAAAATTCGCGGATCGCTCGTATTTCCTTTCCAGTTTTCAGGTTCTATTTTTTTTATCAGGTTACTGATCAAGGCATATATTTGAAGTGACTTTGTTAATTCAAATTCTTGTACCGATGATATTGTTGTTTTTATGATATCCGTGATTTGTTGCTTTGTATCGGTGTTAATATTAAAATTATACAATCCCGGTACCACATTGTCGTAATGAATACCAAGGTTGAAGTGTATAAATAGATGATCGACCATTCCTTGCTCCTTTAAGCTTTCAATTTCCTTAAATGACCCGATACGGTTTCCGCTAATGGCTTCGCTTCTTTTCTTTTTGAGTGATGTTGAAAAGGATGTAAACGGAGGTATGATTATGATGTTGTTTTCAGTTAAATCAAAATATTGTTCTTTATAAAATACAGATGCTCCCGGTACTTTATTATGATATAACCGCCAAAAAGGGAATGACATATTTGTGTATTCCCACTCGTTTAGTTTCCAGTATCGGCAACAATGTACATCGGGTTGAATTGGTGTGAAATGTTGCTCAATTGTCGAAGGATCAGCTTTTTTGTCACGGTTTTCTTTCCAGCCCATAAATGTTTATGTTAGTTTTTGACACAAAATAGTGTTTTTTGTACCTCTTTACAAGAATTCTCTTTTCTAACTTTGATAGCAAATAGATAATCATTTTTTCAAAAAGCAATTCAGATATGGAAACTAATAAAGCAAAACGTATAACCGATTCAAAAACAGACATAAGCCGGGTAGATGTAACCATTGGTGTTTGTGCTGCCGGAGATCCTCGTATTGATGAAGATTCACGGAAACGTACTGTAAATATTGTTGAAATGGTAGCAAACCATTTGCAAGGACAGTTAAAAATGCCAAACGGTCAAATACCTAAGGTTGTGTGGTCGCCCGTGCTAATTGATGGGGAACCGCAAGCCGACCTTGTTGCCAAGCAATTTAAAAGCGAAGGAGTGAATATTGTGGTTTGTACGCCCGATACCTGGGCCTTTCCACAATTATCACTTATGAGTTTGATGGCTCATTTCCCAACGGACACTCCGCTTAATATAACTTGTGGAAACAGTGCTCCTAAGCCGGGAGTCGTATTTGCGCACGCGGTTAATGGCGCTTTTGCCCAGCAAGGCAGGCTCACGCACTTAAATGTAGGACAGTGGGACGATACCGGATTGAAACCGATTATTACGCCCGAAACGCTACAAAGCCTTACCGATTGGGCCTATGCCGCGGTAACTTATGTTGGATTAAAAGGGCAGCGTGTGGTTTGCTTTGGGCACGATTCAATGGGAATGGAAACAGCACTTACCCATGTAAATGCAACGCGGGAAGCATTCGGTGTTGAAATTACACGCCTCGACATGAAGTTGCTTTCAGATAAACTTCAGAAAAAGGATTACGATAAAGAAGAATTGAAAGCACTGCGAAACTGGTTAGAAACTAATCTAAAGAGCGTAGATCTTTCCCAGAATGCGGCAAGTGAACGGCTCGATCAATCATTGTCGATGTACTTAATAATGCGTGACTTGTTAAGCGAGTTGAATGCTGCCGGTGGTGCTTTTATGAATCAGTTGGAATGGGGTAGCGACCGGCGTGGTATAACGCTGCCTGTTTGCGATATGGCTGAGTCACTTTTTAACTCAACGTTCGATCATAACGGTGCTAAACCGGTAGTCCCGTTTGCTACCGAAGCTGATATGCAGGGGGCGCTTACCATGTTGTTTAAAACCTGGCTTACTGGTGGTAATCCTCCACTCTTTATGGATTTTAGAAAGGTTTGGGGAGCTGATGAACTTGTAGCAAAGGCTAAAAAATTGGGTGTCGATTTCACTGGCGATGAACTTTGGGCGACAAAAGGTATTGTTGATGGCGATAACTCGGGCTCGGCAAGTTTGAACTGGGCTGCCATGCCGGGCGCTTCTGAAAAAGAAATATTGTCTAACGTTTCAATGCCTGGTGCCGATGAAGGGTACTTCCCCGGCGGTGGTAACAGTGTTGAATTTGTATCTCCGGGCGGAATTAATGGTATTGCAAGCCGCTTAACCTATAGTCATCTTAACGGCATGTTCAGCATGATATGGGACGAAGCCGAAACAGTTGACCTGCCGAAAGAACTTGCCGGGTTTGTGGCTAACAGTTCAAATGTAACCTGGCCGCATAGCTGGATTGTACCAAAGTATGCTTCAATGACGGAGTATAAACAATTTGCACCTGCAAACCATTTCCACATGACATGGGGGCTTAAACCTTCTGTACTTCAATATTGGATGGACCTTGCTAATGTAAATTCAGTGGCTCCATGGCAAAGCCGTCCGGCATTTATCGAAGGTACCGATCGCCCTCAGCCTTTAATGTACCTTATAAATGGTGGTGAGTACGAAGCAAAAAAATTACGTGCAAAAAAATAGCTCTAGTTTATGAATGATCCAATATCATACCTGGCAATCGATATGGGAGCCGGAAGTATCCGCCTGTTGCAGGGAATATTTACCGACAGGCTTGAAATAAAAGAGATCGGGCGTTTCACAAATTCCATTGATTTTGTTGATGGTCACGACAGGTGGAACCTTGAATACATCACAAATGAGCTGAAAGCCCTTATCGATAAGGCTTTTTGTGAAACAGAGGTGCCCATTCGCAGCATTGGTGCCGATTCGTGGGGTGTTGATTTTGTATTGCTTGGTAATGACGGTAAGCCATTGGAAGATCCGGTGGCTTACCGCGACAAGCGTACCGATGGAATGTATGAAAAATGGTGCGATAACGTGATGTCTGGTTTTGATACTTTTAAACGAACAGGTATCAATTACAATATTTTCAATTCACTATATCAGTTTTTGAGCATCAAAGACACCTCTTTACTCCGGGAGGCACATACGATTCTATTCATATCCGATTATGTTAACTATTTTTTGTCGGGTGTGATGGCAAATGAATTAACTTTATCGAGCACTACGCAAATGCTTAATGTTGAAACCGGAAAGTGGGATACAGAAATTACCGGTTACATTGGCATAAACGATATGTTGCCGGAGTTACCAGTAATGCCGGGTACCGTTTTGGGACATTTAAAACTAGACAATAGAATTGATACCAGGGTTATAGCTACTGCAGGTCACGATACAGCCAGTGCCGTGGCTGCAATTCCGTACGAGGAAGAAAATTTTGCCTTTATTTCAACCGGAACCTGGTGTATTGCCGGCATGTTATCAGAAAAACCATTGTTGAGTCAAAAGGCTTATGAAGCGTGCATAACGAATGAAAGAGCGGCTAACAATATGTTTCGTCCCCTTAAAAATATTATGGGGCTTTGGTTGGTACAACAACTCAGGGTCGCGTTCGGCGGTGTACATTCGTATTCCGAAATTGATGAAATGGCCCGAAATGTTGATCGGTCTTTCGTTTTGATTGATCCTGATGACCCTGTGTTTTTTAATCCTGATAATATGAAAGAGGCTTTCGATGAATATTTGAAGAAAAAAGGTATTGCTTCTTTTTCTTCGGCGGCTGCCTACTACCGTTGTGCTTACGAAAGTTTAGCCAATTCTTTTAACAAAACAATTAAAGAATTAGAGTTGCTTCGTGGTTATTCATTCAAAAATATTCATTTAACAGGTGGTGGTTCTAAGTCGGATTTGTTGTGTAAGCTTACCGCTCAATATGCAGGTAAAAAAGTAATAGCTGGTCCTGTTGAAGGGGCTGCAATCGGAAACATTATTATTCAGGCAGAGGCCGACGGAGTTGTTAAGTCGGATGATGATGCCCGAAAAATGATTGCTCGTTCTTTTGATGTTAACATTTTTACACCTAAAACCCGGATTTGATAATAATGTTTTACGTGTTTTACTGATTTTGGATTGCGCCTTTTCTTATATTTGTTTTTACAGTTATGAATTTATTTATGTTATTCTATTTTTAAGTGCATATTTTAAAACGAACCAAAATGAATGTTGTAATAAATAATAAAGAACTAACCGGAGGCGTAAGAAAACTTGAAATTTCAGTATCGGATAATTCCTTAAAACTTAAAGCCGGAAATTGTATACAGGTATATGCTCACGAACAAGCTCCTGTATGTTATGCTGTTGTTGGTGAAGTAAAAAATGAAAGTTTTGATTTATACATTTCATCACAGTTTAGTAAAAACCTGAAAGAACTGATTGTTGGCGATCGAATATATAAAATATCCGCTCCCTTTTGTATTCCATTTAACCAGAGCCGCGGTGAAAGAATTACGGTATTAGCTGAAAATGAATCGGCTTTTTTAATTTACCCACTAATTAAAAATTTATATAAAGAAGGGAAGCATATTCAGGTTTTATTGATTTCCTCTAACCATAAAGAATCGACATACCATAAATATCTGCAAAAATATACATCTAATATAAAACTGATTGAGGTTGAACGAAAGGCCTTAAAGCTGAACTCTGTTTCTAAAGTTTTACTCGATAATGTTGATTCCTTTAGTGCAGATATGCTTTATGTTTTTGGCAATGTCTTTACCGTGAAGGAAGCATTTCAGTATTTATCGTGCCGGCCTAAACTGGCATCTTCTGTTGTTTTGGATGCAACATCTCAGGTTAGCGGTAATTTTAAAGGCTTATTTACTGTATCAGTCAGTCGGAAATCGAAATATTATACCGTTGAAGGCCATGATTTTTATGCTGTTTACAGACAAGCCGATGAATTAATAAACCGTTTTGGCGAAGAAGAAAAATCAAAATCTAAAAGTCCTGTTTATTCAAAAACACATTCGGCCTGAATATCCTATTTTCTTATTTGTGGTTTACAAACTTTTGCTATCTTGAGTTGGTTGAAAAGAATTTAGAACTTTTCAGTAATTCATGGGTTGCCAAAATTGAGATAAATGGAAAATCAATCATCTGAAAATGAAAATGACAAGGCCGGGTATACAAAGCTGAAGTCTTTATATAATTCCCGAATAGACCACATCAGCGATAAAATTGCGTTGCTGATAAATAGGAAAAATAAAATTTCTTCGCTGTTAAAAGCTGTTACTGATATTATTGTCAAAGAGGCGTCGCCGGCGGTTGTTTCTGCACAAATTGTATATAATGGGAAAAGGTATCAGAGTAAAGGGTTTAAACACACCGATACAGCATTACGTAACGATCTGAAAATATTAGAGGACAGGTATGACAAAATTGAAATATTTTTTGATTCGGATTTAGTGCCGGCAGTAAATTTTGATGATTTTGTTGCTGTAAAAGAGCATCTCGGTGCCTGGAGTGTTATTGTTGCAGGTGCTATATCCACCATGCGGCTTAAAGAAGAGTCAGAGAAACACCGTGAGCGGGTTAAAGAGTTAAGTGGTATAAATAAAGTGAACCAGATATTAAACAGTGGTGGTTCAATTTCTGAAGCATTGGCTCAATTGTGTAATTATCTGCCCGAGGCGTGGCAACATCCAAAATATACAGTTGTTCGCATAACTTACGGCGACAAAGTATTCACGAGCAATAAATTCAGGGAAACCCAATGGCGTTTGATGGAAATTTTTGAAACGCCCGATAAAAAGAAAGGGCGTATTGAAGTTTTTTACCTGAAAAAATATAATGAAGAAGATGAAGGACCTTTTTTGAAAGAAGAACGTAATTTTCTGAAAAATCTTGCTGACTTAATTTCGGGCGTAGTAAGTAGGAATTCACTTAAAGAACTTCTTTTTCAAAATTCTGAAAGACTTAAAGAATTGAAGGGAATAAATTCAACTTCACAAATACTAAAACAATCTCACAGCCTTGAAGAAGCACTTCCCCGGATATGCGAAATTTTACCTCCTTCGTTTCAATACCCCGAGTATACGGTAGTCCGCATTAAATACAATAAAGAAAAATATATTAGTGAAGGTTTTCATGAAACACCATGGAAAATAGCGCAATATTTTCAGTCAGCTTCAAATAAGCGGGGTGTAATTGAAGTTTTTTACACAAAAGAATTCCCTCAAATAGATGAAGGACCTTTTTTGAAAGAAGAGCGAAATCTGTTAATAAATATGGCTGGCCTTATCTCTGGACGTGCTGTTAAGGATCTTTTTAGCCGGTTGAACAAAATGAATATTGAGCGTCTTAAAGAGCTGGATGCCATTAATCATACGTCGCGAATTATTGAAGAAGGCAACAGTATTGACGAAACGCTGATGCGCATCACACATATTTTGCCCGATTCGTGGCAGTATCCGAAATACACCGCTTGTCGTATTCGTTTTGAGGGTAAAGAATATGCTACACCGAACTTTGCAGAAACCGATTGGGTGCAAACCGGTCAAATTACTACAATTGATAATAAAAAGGGTACGGTTGAGATTGTTTATCTTAAGAAATTACCCGAAGAAGATGAAGGGCCATTTTTAAAAGAAGAACGTAACCTTTTGGATAATATTTGTAAACTGATAAATGGTTATCTGAACGGCTTTAAAGGACTCGAAATTATTAACAAGAAGGGGGTTGTTATCAATGCCCAGCATAAGTCGGAAGAGTTCAGGAAGTCACTGGTTAAAAATAAGAAACCGTTACAGCTTTATTTTAACCAGCAATCGCTCGAAAAATACGTTTATCTCGATATGATGAAGTACAAAGTGAAACACGTCCTTTTTGTTTCAACATTGTACGATGCGTTTATGCTTGAAAGCGAAGACTCGTTTTTCGAGAAATTTATGGGCGAGATTTATCAGTACAGTTTATTCTCGTTGCCACGAATTACAGGTGTTTCATCGGCCGAAGAGGCGCTTGAGCTACTCGAAACAACTAATTTCGACATGGTTGTACTGATGGTTGGGCTCGACCGTAAAGCACCAATTGAGCTGAGTGAGAAAATTAAAGCATATAATGAGACCATTCCGATTTACTTATTGCTCAACAAAAGGAGTGATCTTAAGTATTTTGAAGAACTTGTACCTACAATTCCTTCTGTCGATCAGATATTTGTATGGAACGGTGATTCGCTGATCTTATTTTCAATAGTTAAATCAATTGAAGACCGTGTGAATGTTGAAAACGATACACGGGTTGGGCTGGTACGTGTAATCTTGTTGATTGAAGACTCGCCACTGTACTATTCAAAGTATTTACAAATGCTTTATACAATTGTTTTCGATCAGGTGCAACAAATATTACCCGAGGTTGAGAAAAATGAGTTGGATAAAATAAGCCGCATGCGTTCGCGGCCCAAAGTGTTACTGGCGCGAACCTATGAAGAAGCCCTGTCGATTTTCAATAATTATAAAGACTTTATGCTCTGTGTGATATCCGATGTGGAGTTTGAACGTGCCGGTAAAATTGATAAAGAAGCCGGAATAAAATTTATTGAACATGCCAGAAACAAAATTCACAATTTGCCGGTGGTGCTGCAGTCTTCTGAAGAAACAAACCAGTCATTGGCTCATGAAGCAGGGGTTTCTTTTTTGAATAAAAATTCTGAAACATTATTAAAAGACCTGAAAAGTTTCCTAAAAAACTTTCTGGGGTTTGGTTCTTTTGTATTCCGCAATGCAAAAGACGAGAAAATTGCAGTGGCACGTTCGTTGCGTGAGTTTGAAACTTTATTGCAAAAAATACCCGATGAATCTTTCTATCTTCATGCACACGAAAACCAGTTTTCTCTTTGGTTAATGGCGCGGGGCGAAATTCAACTGGCTAAAACGTTGAATCCAATTCCTGTAAGCTCACTTGAACAAGTAGGCGAATCGCGTAAATTTTTTCTGGAGACCATAAAACGGTATCGCGAAGAAAAAAAGCGGGGCAAAATAATGAGTTTCGAAGAAACAGCAACGCTTGACGAACGTAACATTGTTTCGTTCTGTACTGGCTCCCTTGGCGGAAAAGGTCGTGGTTTGGCTTTTATCAATGTGTTGATTTATAATTTTGATTTCGGAGATTTAGCTAAAAGAATCAATATTTCTACACCAATAACCGTTGTTATCGGTACCGATGAGTTTCAGAAGTTTATGAGCAAAAATAAAATGCTTGATAAAGTGTTTGACGAAGATATTTCGTATAACGAGTTAAGGCATCATTTTCAGGAGGCTCATTTATCATCTTCGCTCATTCATAAACTAAAAGTTTTTATTAAGCAGATTGATCGTCCTGTAGCGGTTCGTTCATCAAGTACATCAGAAGATTCAATTACTCATCCGTTTTCGGGTGTGTTCGATACATACATCATTCCAAATTGCGAAGAAAACAAGCGCAGGGTACTTGAAATGCTTTCGAGTGCCATTAAAATGATTTATGCTTCGGTATACTCCGATGGCGCCCGTACATATTTCGAGGCCATTAACCATCGTATTGAAGATGAAAAAATGGCAGTGGTATTGCAGGAACTGGTCGGTTCATACCATGGCGATCATTACTATCCGCATATCAGTGGTGTGGCACAGTCGTTCAATTATTATCCCATTGCCGACATGAAGCCTGAAGAGGGATTTGCTGTCACGGCCATCGGGTTGGGGACTTACGTGGTTAACGGCTGGAAATCGTACCGTTTTTCACCGGCATACCCCAAAGTTTCGGTGTACAGTATTAAAGATTTGCTGAATAGCACACAGGTGCAGTTTTTTGCTTTGAATTGTAAGAATTATGATTTCGACCTGGTTGAAAACGGGGAATCGGCAACATTAGATTTGCTTGAGATTTCAGAAGCTGAAAAACACGGAACATTAAAACATTGTGTTTCGGTTTATAATGCAAATAACGATAGAGTAGAACCGGGATTAAGTGCCTATGGTCCACGTATTGTTAATTTTGCCAATATTCTGCAATACGATTATATGCCATTGGCTGAGACGATACGTGCTATTTTGCATACAATAGAAGAAGCATTCGGTTCGCCGGTTGAAATAGAATTCGCAGTTGACCTTGAAAAGGGAAAAAACGGACTGCCAACTTTTTATTTGTTGCAAATAAAGCCATTATTAACAGGCCTGAATTCTCAGCAAATTGATTTCAGTAATTTCGATAAATCGAAAATGCTATTATTTACCAAATTAAGTCTTGGAAATGGTGAGCTTAATAATATTACCGATGTGATTTATCTTTCTCCTGATAAATTCAGTAAGCTCAAAACGGTAGAAATGTCGAAAGAGATTGAAAAACTGAATAATAAAATGATAAAGGAAAACCGAAAATATATACTCATTGGTCCCGGAAGGTGGGGGACCCGTGACCGTTTTCTGGGTATTCCGGTAAATTGGTCACAAATATCAAATGCCAAAGTAATTGTAGAAACCAGTCTCGATAATTTCCCGCTTGACTCTTCGCTGGGGTCGCATTTCTTCCATAATGTTACGTCAATGAATATTGGCTATTTTTCGGTTATCCATAATTCAAAATCTGATTTTATTCGTTGGGATGTACTTGAAAATTGTATTTTAGTGGACGAAACGGCTTATTTCAAACATGTCCGTTTCGATGAACCGCTGAAAGTGGTTATGGATGGGAAGAAAAAAACTTCAGTAATTATTTTTAACGAATAAAAATGATTAACGTAGGAATTTACGATGAGCATAAAATTATGGCAAGGGGATTACAAATGATAATCTCCCAGGTGAGTGATTTCGATGTTCTTTTTTTTACCGACAGCAAAGCAAAACTTAACGAGTGCATAAAAAATCGTAGTTTGCATGTGCTGGTAATTAATATGCACGATACATCTATTCGAAATATGAACCTTATTATCCAGTTGTCGTTGGCAAACCCGAAAACCAAGTTGCTCATTATTTCGTACGATACCAGCGAAGAAACCATATTGAAAATTGTGAAGTCGAAAGCTAAAGGTTTTCTCGGCCGCGATGCCTCACAGAAAGATTTAATTGAAGCAATTTATACCCTACGGAATGGCTTCGACTATTTTAATAATTCTATAAACCAGATGGTGCTTAACCAGTATATTAACGATTATAATTTTGATCCAACCAAAGAAAGTGATATTGATAACCTGAGTGAACGTCAGATTGAAATATTAAAACTATGGGGCAAAAGTTACTCGAACCAGGAGATCGCAGATGAGCTATTTATAAGTGTTCGGACAGTTGAATCACACAAGAATCATATCATGCAGAAGCTTAAGTTAAAAAGCACTGTTGAATTGGTGAAGTTTTCAATTAAAAACAATATTATTGAAATATAAAACATCACTGTTTGTTCGATTTTTATACTTTTTTGATTGAATACTATTTGCTGCCTGTTTTTCTTTCATGCTATTTTGTCGGATGGTTTTTGTATGACTATAATTATTTATTTTTGATATAATGGAAAAAATATTTGAAGATCGAAAAACTAAAATAACCCGTGAGCATGAGGCGCTCTTAAGTAAGGAAAATGAAGCATTTTTCAGTGTAAATGGAATTTATAACCGTTATAAGAATCCAATATTAACACGTGACCATGTTCCTTTGCACTGGCGTTTTGATATGAATCCCAAGACCAACCCGATGTTTCTGGAACGTATTGGATTTAATGCAGCTTTTAATGCCGGGGCTATAAAATGGAATGGTAAATATTTGTTGGTAGTGCGTACCGAGGGCAACGACCGAAAGTCGTTTTTTGCCATTGCCGAAAGCCCGAACGGAGTTGATAATTTCCGTTTTTGGGAACGCCCTGTAACATTGCCGCAAACCGGTGAGTGGGACACCAACGTTTATGATATGCGATTGACTGCCCACGAAGACGGGTGGGTTTATGGAATTTTCTGCACAGAACGTCCCGATCCTAATTCTCCCGGGGGTGATACTTCTGCGGCTGTGGCAGCTGCCGGAATAGCCCGTACAAAAGATTTTAAAGAGTGGGAACGTCTTCCCGATTTAATCTCACATAGCGGACAGCAACGCAATGTGGTTCTTTTCGAAAAATTTGTAGACGGAAAATATGCCTTTTTTACCCGCCCGCAAGATGGGTTTATCGACACCGGAAAAGGTGGAGGTATTGGTTGGGGTTTATCCGATACCATCGAAAATGCTGAGATAATGGAAGAACGTATCATCGACAGTAAAACGTACCACACGGTTTATGAAGTTAAAAACGGGTTAGGACCTCACCCTATATATACCGATAAGGGGTGGCTTCACCTGGCACATGGTGTGCGAAATACCGCGGCCGGACTTCGTTATGTGCTGTATGTTTTCATGGCCGATAAAAATGATGTGTCCAAAATTATTCATAAACCGGCCGGTCATTTCCTTTCTCCATTAAAAGGCGAAAGGGTAGGCGATGTTTCAAATGTATTATTTGCCAATGGCTGGATTGCCGATGATGATGGTACGATTTACATTTACTATGCATCATCTGATACCCGAATGCACGTGGCCACAACAAGTATCGAAAAACTGATTGATTATTGTGAAAATACACCAGAAGAAGGTTTGCATTCTCATTTGTCGGTAAAATCGATTAATGATTTGATTGATAATAATTTGGAAATAATGTAATTATGAACAGGTCAATTGCAGAATTTATAAAAGTTCAGGAAGATGAGCTTTCACGAATAATGACTTTTTGGACAGAAAGTGCTGTTGATGATGAAAACGGTGGTTTTCTGGGGGCTATCGACGGGTATGGTAAAACAGTGGAAAATGCGACAAAAGGTGCAGTGCTTAATGCACGCATTTTGTGGACATTCTCGGCTGTTTACAATTATACTAAAAACGAAAAATATCTTCAGATGGCCAAACGCGCCTTTGATTATTTCGCAAATCATTTTATCGATAAGAAAAACGGTGGTGTGTTTTGGGAGTTGTCGGCGACCGGAGAACCAGTTAATAAACGCAAACAAGGCTATGCACAGGGATTTGCAATTTACGGTTTGTCGGAGTATTATCGTGCCACAGGCAACGAGAAAAGCCTTTTGTTGGCGCAGGAATTATTCTGGACTCTCGAAAAGCATTTTCTGGACAAAGAAAATGGTGGCTATATCGAAGCTTTGGGCGAAGATTGGAATGAACTCAGCGATATGCGCCTTAGCCTGAAGGATGCGAATGAACCAAAATCGATGAATACTCACCTGCATATTCTTGAACCTTATACGAATTTGTACAGGTGCTGGAAAAACCCGATACTGGAAAAAAGCATCAGGAACTTGATTCGTGTGTTTCTTGATAAAATTATCGACCGGTCAAGTGCTCATTTCAACCTGTTTTTTGATATAGATTGGAAGGTTAAATCAACCGCCGTATCGTTTGGCCACGACATTGAAGGTTCGTGGTTACTGGCAGAAGCGGCTGAAGTGCTTGATGATAAGTTGCTTGTTGATGAGGTGAATATTAGGGCATTACGAATGGTGGATGCAACGATGCATGAAGGGACTGATGCCGATGGTTCTTTGTTTAACGAAAAGGACGGGGAACATTGGGATACAGATAAACATTGGTGGCCACAAGCCGAAGCCATTATAGGATATGTAAATGCATGGCAGATAACTGAAGAACAAAAATATATTGACGAGGCCGAAAAGGTCTGGAATTTTATCGATTTAAAAATGTTTGATCGTACGAATGGTGAATGGTTCTGGAGGGTTGATAAAAACGGCGAACCCTACATTGAAGAAGAGAAAGCCGGTTTCTGGAAATGTCCGTATCACAATTCACGTGCGATAATTGAAGTTTGTTCACGATTAAAAGGATAAAAGAATTCTAATAAAATCTAATAAACCAATAAAATGACTGATAGAGTTTCATTAAAAGAAAAAATCGGATATGGCCTGGGAGATGCCGCGTCATCGATGTTCTGGAAGATATTTACATTTTATCTTGCCATTTTTTATACCGATGTTTTTGGCATTTCGGCCGCGGCTGCCGGTACCATGTTTTTGGTTACCCGTATTTGGGATACAGCCAACGACCCTATTATGGGAATTGTTAGCGATCGCACCCATACACGATGGGGAAAGTTCAGGCCTTATTTGTTATGGGTAGCTGTTCCGTTTGCCATTATAGGGGTTTTGCTTTTTACTACACCCGATTGGAGTACCACTGGAAAACTCATTTATGCCTATGTTACCTACACCCTAATGATGATGGCTTATACGGCAGTTAATGTGCCTTATGCGAGTTTGTTGGGGGTGATGACTGCCAATACAGTTGACAGGACCAGTTTGGCATCGTACCGTATGGTGTTTGCTTTTGGTGGTAGCTTGCTGGTGGTTGCCATTTATCAGCCCATAGCCGATATGTTTCAAAATATTGTGAGCACCAATGCGGCTTATCAACTTACAATGGTGGTGATTGGTGCCATTGCTGTTACCTTTTTTATTCTTACCTTTTCGTGGACCCGTGAGCGCATTAAGCCTCCAAAAGAGCAACAAAACAGCCTGAAAGCGGATTTTAAAAACCTAATGAATAACATTCCCTGGTTTGTTCTATTGGGAGCCGGTGTAATGACACTTATATTTAATTCGGTACGTGATGGCGTGGCCATGTATTATTTCAAATATTACATAACCGATGATACCGCTATGTCGATTTCAAAAATGACTTTCACGTATAGTACTCTTTATTTGTTTTTGGGACAGGCAGCCAATATGGTTGGTGTAATAATGGCTAAACCTATATCGGCACGCATTGGGAAACGAAAAACATTTATGTACGCAATGGTTTTGGCGGCTGCGCTTAGCTCGTTGTTTTATTTCTGTACAAAAGAAGCTGTTGCCCTGGTTTATGTATTGCAGGCACTGGTTAGTTTTTGTGCGGGTATTATTTTCCCGTTGCTTTGGTCAATGTATGCCGATACGGCCGACTATTCAGAATACACAACCGGCCGACGTGCAACAGGACTTGTATTTTCAGCTTCAAGTATGACACAAAAACTGGGATGGACACTGGGTGGATCAATTACCCTTTGGTTATTGGCATTTTATGGCTTCGAAGCTAATGTTCAACAAACACCTGATACGATTGAGGGTATTAAACGCATGTTGAGCTTTGTGCCTGCTATCGGTGCTGTTATTTCAGGTATGTTTATGTATTTCTATAAGTTAGATGATAAAACAATGAAGACCATTGAAGTTGAGTTGGCCAAGCGCAGGGCAAACGATTAAATAATATTGCAATTAAAAATTAAGCACAAAAAAAGAGTGTCAATAGTTTTAAGATTGACACTCTTTTTTT
>JAQIDF010000132.1 GCA_027858145.1 Prolixibacteraceae bacterium
ATATTAAACTTACGGTTAATGCTCCAAATTTATCTGAATCTAATCTAATCATTGAGAATAAAATACTAAAGCCGGTAAAATAAAATATGGTTATGACCATTAAGATGTGCTAAATGAATGAATATGAGTTTTACAATCGATAAAATATTGCACAGGGACAAGTTTTGGAGAATAGTAAATGGAGGTTACGAACAAACATATTTAAAAATGAGGGAAAGTAATTATCGTAGAAAGTATCAACAATATAATAACTATGAAAAATAATCAGCACCAAAAAATTAGTAAAAAAACGTCCGCGTGTTTTACCTTTCTTATTTCTTTTACTGATTTCTATAGCATGTTAGTGTTGAAATTAAGGATGATCAGGGCAATGTAATACCTTACGCAACGACACCTGTAATATTCACATTATCAGGCGTAGGTGAAATTGCCGGCTCGGGAAATGCAAACCTTACCGAAATGGAGAGCTTTAACAACCCAGTATCCAAAACTTTCCGCGGAAAGGCACGGGCTATTCTTCGTCCGGTAAAAAATCTGAAAAGCGGTACTATTACCCTTATGGCCGAGGCTGATGGCCTGGAAACCGACGAAGTTATCATTCAGGTTCAATAATTATTTGAGCACAAAAACTAGAAGTAATTAAATTCAAAACGATATGATGAGCAAAAAGATTTATGTAACAATCATTTTTCTGGTGACGCTGGCAATGAGTTATTATGCTGGTGCACAAAATATAGTCCAGCAACGTCCCATCATTCAGACAAAATACACCGCTGATCCCGCACCATTGGTGTATAATGATACGGTATTCCTTTATGTTTCCCATGACGAGGATGATGCCGAAAGTTTCAAAATGCTCGATTGGCTATTGTATACTTCAACTGACATGGTCAACTGGACCGAACATGGCGCCGTAGCTTCATTAAAGGATTTTAGCTGGGCGCCTCAGGACAACGGTGCATGGGCCATCCAGTGCATTGAACGTGATGGGAAGTTTTACATGTATTGTCCGATGCACGGGAGTGGTATTGGCGTTTTAGTGGCCGATAATCCTTATGGTCCGTTTAAAGACCCGCTTGGAAAAAGATTGATTGATACCGATCATATCTGGAACGACATTGATCCTACTCCCTTTATCGACGACGATGGCCAAGCATACCTGTATTGGGGAAACCCCGATGTTTATTATGTAAAACTTAACGAAGACATGATATCAACCTCGGGTGAAGTTGTAAAAGAACCAACGAAACCTGATAATTACCAGGAAGGCCCCTGGGTTTGGAAACGCGATGGTTATTACTACATGGCCTATGCTTCAACCTGTTGCCCTGAGGGAATTGGTTATGCCATGAGCAATTCCCCAACCGGCCCGTGGGAATACAAAGGAATGATTGTAGATGCGTCGGATTTAACACGTGGAAATCATCCGGGCATTATTGAATACAAAGGAAGGTCGTTCTGTTTTGGGCACAGTTATGACTTGCTGAAGCGTTCTACTTCAACATTCTATGAAAGGAGATCGGTTGATATGGATGAAATTTTCTATAACGAGGGTGGAACCATCAAAAACCGTCATTATTGGTCGGTTGAAGGACCGGTACAAATTGGTACGTTGAATCCATTCCAACGGGTTGAGGCTGAGACCATGGCCTGGAGTGAAGGTGTTAAAACAACTGTTTTTACCGAGTGGGAGCGAAACATTCCCTGGAATAAAGGTAAAAAAGTAGCAGACCATCGGATACTTAGCTCTATTCACAATGGGGATTTCGTTAAGGTGCAAGGTGTAAATTTTGAGCAAGGAGCATCTGCCTTTGAAGCCAGATTAGCAGCCTATAACGGAGGGAAAATAGAAATACACACAGGAGCTATAGATGGTCCCATTGTCGCTACTGTTGAGGTTCCGGCAAAAAACGACGGCGGGCAATGGAAAACACTTTCAGCTCCGGTAGAAAATGTAAAGGGGACGCATGATATCTACCTTGTTTTCAAAGGAGAAAGGGATTTGTTCGAGTTAGATTGGTGGAGGTTTTTAAAGAATTAACAAAAATATCGGAAAGCTGCTGCTATCGGCGTTGCTTTAATGAATTAAAAAAATAAAAAAATGAATAGAAAAGTAAATCAAAGCCTTTTGGTTATATGTGTTTTGCTGAGTTTCGTCTCTTGCAAAAACCGTACTCAAGCGGATAATGAAAAAGTTGAAGCAGTGTTTGAAGAAACATGGGAATCGCTTGCAACAGTAGACAGGGAACCTGAGTGGTTTAAAGATGCAAAATTTGGAATTTACTTTCATTGGGGATTGTACAGTGTGCCAGCTTTTGATAATGAATGGTATCCCCGATGGATGTATGTTCCCGGAAGGGAAAACTGGGGCGGTGCAGTGTTTGAACACCACAAAAACACTTTCGGCCCCGTAAGTGAATTCAACTACCACGATTTTATTCCCATGTTTACTGCCGAGCATTTCGATGCAGCAGAGTGGGCCGATTTATTTAAGAAATCAGGAGCTCGATT
>JAQIDF010000154.1 GCA_027858145.1 Prolixibacteraceae bacterium
ACCCGTTTATCTGCAAACTCGCATAACAAATCACCGCCTCGCTTTGATAATTGTTTTGCTTTCATGCTCTTTTTATTGAGGCGTTTACTCCAATACGGGATAAGTGTTGTATGAGCCGAGCCGGTCACAGGATCTTCGTTAATCCCTTCATTGGGGGCGAAAAAACGGGAAACAAAATCGACATCATCGCCGGGTGCTGTAATCATAACAGGGGCTCCCAGCTGTTTAAGCTTTTCAAAATCGGGCATCGCTTCTGCAATCTGTTTCTCACGCTCACAAATCAACATATAGTTTTCTTTTTCCCGGAATGCCTTTACTGGCAATACACCCAACATCTCTTTTATATTCCCGGGAACATCACATACTGCAAAATCATCAACAGGAAAATCAAGTTCGATATAATTGTCAACACGCTTTATATAAAGCTTTTCGTTCTGAAAAGTTTCAAATACAATTTTTTCACCGGCATCTTTTGTAATATTGAACAAAACAAAAGCTGATGCCAATGTTGCATGTCCGCATAAGGGAACTTCAACAAGCGGTGTAAAATACCTGATTGCATATTTTTCACCATCCTTACATATAAAAGCGGTTTCCGAAAGGTTGTTTTCAGAAGCAATATTCTGCATAAGCTTTTCATCAATCCACTGATTAAGAATTACTACTGCGGCCGGGTTTCCACGGAATAATGTATCGGTAAAAGCATCAATTTGGTAAAGGGTTAGTTGCATAGTTGTTTCCTGTTTAGTGTTTACAAAATATAGAAAATCACTCCTGCTTAATCATGTAAACGGCATCGAGATAAAGCATCGAATCCAACGAAATTCCCTTTTCTTTTGCTTTTTCCCGAACCGACCCGAGCCACTCTTTATTTAATTTGATTTCCTGAATATAGCGATCGACCTTACGCTGATATGCATCGCGTGAATCTGTCTCTATTTCATTGTGCAAAACCTCACGCATCGAAGCAATTTTATCCTCACCAATGCTTACCGAAAATTTTATAATGTGAGTTTTTGTTGAAGGTTGCGAAAACACAGTATCAAAAGAAATCGTAAGTCCCAAGTCAATTGCATTCTCTTCTAAAAAACGCATTAATAATTTTGCATTACGGCCCGGGGTATCGTAAATATTAATTTCTCTACCTGAAACCAAAACCGTATCAATTTCGGCAAGTGAACACTTCCAGTTCCGAATAACCTGATCACCCGGACTGTATGTTATTGTGCGTGGATAAATCTTCGACAATACCGGTTCATATTTTTCACGATGGGTACAATAGCTCAAACCGTAAACCAAACCATTTTCAACATAAGGAGCTGATTCCCATGTAGGCTCAACCAGCCAATAATCATCACCTGAAATATTGTTTTTAACATACGAACGTGCTTCTTCAAGTTTTGTAATCCGCTGCGGACTTTTATAAAAGTGAGTTTCAACAGAATCAAAAAGGGCAATAATGAGCAATGCAACGGGAAATCCATACTGGATAATATTTCTCAACCACCTCAGTTTTATTTCTTCGCCAGAAGTAGAAATTATATAAAGAATATAACCATATAGCGTGAAAAAAGGAGCTAAGTAATAGTTCTTATAATGCTTTGATACAATAATTAATTGAAGGATAAAAACCAACACAAACCCAACCAGCAACATTTGAGCATTAAATCTTTTTTTCTTTACGATAAGAAAACCCAAAACAAGAATAATTCCTGTCAATAAGATGAACAATTCCGGATTGTTATTAAAAATCTGTTCAATACTTCCAACCAGCTTTGAAATATTAAAGACCCGGCTCTCACCACTTCCATATAATCCGTCATGCTGAATTAGTTGAAGCGTAAATTCTCTGAATGCAGGAAATTTAGGTAAAATTGGAGATATAAAAGTTGTAAAAGCGATTAAACCGGCACCACCGTATATCATCCTGTTTTTCCAACCGCGCATTACAAACAAAGGAAGGAAAAGGATTGGTAAATAATTAAGTTTGGTTGCCAGGCCCAATCCCATTGTCACTCCGGACCAAATGGCAAACTTCATGTTATTTCGTTTATCACCAACAGCGTATTTCAAAATCACAATGACAAACAACAAAGTCACAATAATAAAAAACCGGTCGGGATTAACCCGCTTTGTCAAGTCGATTAGTACAGACTGAAAAAAAGGTGTTAGCTGAAAAATTAACAGATGCTGTGCTCTTATTTTCGAAACACCAATAATGCCTATTACCAACACCAAAAAAGACTGAACAAAAGTTAATGCCAACGAAATAGCACCGAGATAAAATTCAGGGCGGGAAAGAACATCCTTTGCAATATTCTCACGCCCTGCAACAAGGTGAGTCAACCTTATCACAAGTCCGTTAAACAACTGGAAAGCAGTACCGGGGTGATCGGTATGGCCTATTCTTCCAAATTTCAACATTGCCACATTCAGCCCGTTTATCAGATATGGATATTCAGGATCAATTGCCGTAAGAAAAAATGGCGGCGATGTAAAATAAGAATAAAAACCCCAAAAAAGAAATAACAAAGGAACCAGCAATATAACAGGTTTAGTTTTAAATATCATTTTCAGGGTTGGCATTCTTAGTTGTTTTATTTGAATTTGATTTTGCGCGCTGCGAACAAGCTCATTTTAATTAACAACCATCCATGTTTGAAACGGCTTATCTGGGTTGAGCCATAAGCACGGTTGCGGTATCTCACCAACACCTCGGTTATTTTCATGTTCAATTTGGCAGCCCCAAAAAGTAAATCGAAATCGCCAAACGGGTCGAAATTGCCAAAATAACTACGATTGGCTTTGATTATTTCATAATCCGATTTAAAAAGCACTTTCGTTCCGCAAAGGGTATCTTTCATGCGCTGCCCCAATAAAAACGAGAAAAACCATCCAAAAAACTTATTGCCCAATAAGTTCAGGAATCGCATGGCCTCATCTTCCATTGGATAAACCAACCGGCAACCGTTAATAAACTCACCTTTATTTTGAGCCAGCGCCTCGTAAAACTTGTGCATATCCTCGGGCGGAGTGGTAAGGTCGGCATCTAAGATCATCAGGATATCGCAGGTAGATGCATCGAAAGCGTCACGAACAGCATTCCCCTTACCTTTCCCGGTTTGTTTCATCACCTTGATATCTTTATCGGGATATGCTTTTTGCACCCTCAACATCTCTTCGTAAGTTCCATCTTGTGAACCACCCTCGATAAAAATGAATTCCTGATGTGAACCAAATTCAGGGGTTTGAAGAATGGCATTTTCAACATTCCCTTTCTCATTCCGGGAAGGAACAACAATAGTTGTTGAATATTCTTTCTTTTTCTCTGCCTTCGAAATTGGCCTTGCCGTAATAAAATTCACTAAGTCCAAAGAATTAACAAGTGGCAGATTTGCCAAAAATTTGTTAAAAATAAAATTGATGATGGGTATGTATTTTGGAAATAAAAGCTTCTTTTCCTTTTTAATTATTTCAAAATCCTCAAGCGCCAATAAATTATGAATATCCTGTACCGAAAGCCAGTTTTGTAATGGTTGTTTAGCTTTTAATCGCAAAAATTCACCAAATTTAAGAATGGGCTCCCACAAGTAATTGTAACTCGAAATGATAATCTTTGTTGTTGGGGTTACATACTTGCGCACAACATGAAAAAGCTGTTGAATATCCCACACCGATGTTAGCATATCCGATAAAATAATGTAATCGAATGCCTTATCGGCTTCAAAAGTCAAAACATCGGCAACCTGAAAATCAAGCCCCGGATATTTTTCCTTTGCAATATTGATGGCATTCTCAGAAAAGTCGACACCCAAACCGTATGATGGCTTTACGGCATTCAGCAAATCTCCGGTAGAACATCCCAGCTCCAATACCGTTGAACCTTCAGGAATAATAAACGAGAACTGTTTTTGAAGCATTTTTTGGTAAAAACGATTTCGTTTTTTCCATTTATCACGTTTTAAAGCATTCTTTTCAAAATAATCGGTTAAACTTTGTGGTGTTGACATAATTTATTCTTTTTAAAAACGCCTCAAATATATTCATAATATTATAAAGCAAAAGTACATTACATGTCAAAAAAATGCTGAAATAAAAGAGAAAGGTTCAAACAATCATTATTTTTGAAAAAAAATCACAAAATGATTAGCATCGTAGTATCTGTTTTTAACGAGGAATCCATATTAGAGAAAGCATGGAAAAGTATTAAATACGCACTTTCTCATAATAATATCGATGCTGAAGTTATTTTTGTTGACGATGGCAGCACCGACTCAAGCCTCAGAATTCTCAACAAAATAAAAGAAAACGAACCTGACGCTCTCAAAATAATCAACTTCACAAAGAATTTTGGTCACGAATCTGCCATGATTGCCGGCATAGACCATGCCGCTGGCGATTGCATTATTTGCATGGATGCCGACATGCAACATCCTCCCGGACTTATCCCTGAGATGCTCGAAAAGTATAACGAAGGTTTTCATATTGTAAATATGATACGTGAGAAACGGGAAGATAACAGCTGGCTGAAAAACAAACTATCAACACTTTTTTATCGTTTCATCAATAAACTTTCAGAATACGAGCTACATGAAAATGCGTCGGATTTCTTTCTGATTTCAAAAGATGTTGCCCAAACCCTCAGAAATGACTTCAGAGAACGAAACCGCTTTTTACGTGGCTTTATTCAAATTGTGGGTTTTGAAAAAACAACCATCAGCTTTATTGCACCTGTGCGTATTGGAGGTGAATCAAAATACTCCTTTCTAAAACTCTTAAAATTATCGGCCAATGCTGTGGTATCGTTTTCCAAAACACCGCTTTATCTTGGCATTTACATCGGAATGTTTTTCGCATTATTTTCCGTTATCCTGACAGTATATTCAATTTACGTTTACTTTTTTGGCGACACTCCGCCATCAGGATACACAACGCTTGTTTTATTCATGAGCATCAGCTTTACTATACTGTTTTTTCTTGTAGGAATTATAGGCATATACGTGGGCTACAACTTTGACGAAAACAAAAAAAGACCGCTCTATATCATTAAAAAAATCTATTAAAACCAACCATTGAAAATGAAGCCACAACTAAAAAACGGAATTGTTTTCCTGATCATAACTGCAACTGTTCTTTTTTTATTTAACCAAATACTATCCAACCTCAACTCCACCTATTTTGCGACGGGCGGCGATGGTTTAAAAGCATATTACGGGGCAATTTACCACAACAATTACGATAAAAGTTATCATCATTTTAATGGTATGAACCACCCGTATGGTGAGAATATTTTTTTCACGGGATCTCAGCCACCAATATCCAATACCGTCAAATTCATAGACGAAAATATTATTGAATGTTCCGGGTATATTGTGGGCATTATGAACGGGATGATGATCGCATCAATTATTTTAGGAATATTTTTCCTCTACCTCATATTTCGACGATTCAAAATTCCGGCATGGTACAGTGCACTCGTAGCTATCGGAATTGGACTTTTATCACCACAATTAGGGCGATTGGGCGGTCATTTTTCACTAAGCTGGATGCTTTGGATACCACTTGAGTTATACCTGCTCCAACTTATTCAGGAAAAACGCACCTGGCAACGATCAGTCATTTTTGGCATCACCACACTCCTGGCCGGTATGATGCACTTGTATTTCTTCATGTTCTCGGGCTTTCTTTTACTCTTTTACTGGGGTAATCAGTTCATTTCAAAAAAAGACAAGCTAAAATCTATATTCCCTTATCTGCATGTTTTAATACAACTTCTAATTCCTTTTTTACTTATCCAGTTGTTAATGGGACAATACGACACCGTGACCGACCGCACCGGCTTTCCCTGGGGCTTTTATTCATACAGGGCATACCCGGGCAGTGTTTTGTTACCGGTCAATAAATGGTATGTCCCTTTCATTTCGGAACTCGGATTTACAAGAAAATATTCATGGGAAGCATTCTCGTATACCGGCATCATTGCCTCGCTTGGCTTTATCGCTATCATTTTATTGAAGATTATATCGAAGAAATCAAAAAGATCGTTTTCAGATAATCCTTACACCGAAGTCTGGTTTTGGGCTTCAGCAGCTGCATTGCTTTTTTCAATGGGAATCCCCTTTATTTTAGGTCTCGACAAGTTGCGTCTCATATTGGGGCCGGTTGCTCAAATCAGGGCATTAGGACGGTTTGCATGGTTGTTTTATTATGTGCTGAATATTATTGTATTCATCAAACTATATGAACACCTTAGAACCAACAAAATACGAAACATCTATAAATCATTCATTTATGTGGCAGTTATTGGAATTTTATTCTTCGAAGCTTATGACAACACGCGAGTAATAAAATCGCTGAACAATAAAATACCGTCATTTACACAAGCAGCCAATACTAACGGCACATACTCTGACCTGCCTTTCGACAAGAATAAATACCAGGCAATTATGCCACTCCCTTATTTTCACATAGGGTCAGAAAGCAGCTGGATTGAACCCAAATGCGGGATGGCACAAAAAATATTCACAGCATCATTATCAACAGGGTTACCGACCAATGCGGTTATGCTTAGCCGCACATCACTGTCGCAAACCTATAAAAACATAGCTTTAACCTTAACCCCCTGGAAAACTTACGAAGTATTGGATGATTATCAAAGCGAAAAACCAGTTTTGCTGATGGTTGCCTCATGCGATCAGTTAAATGAAAATGAAAGAAGGCTAATCAGACACTCGTCATTAGTTGATTCAGAAGGAGAAACAAAATTTTATTCGTTAGAAGTAGATTCACTGAGGGCAATCCCGGGCAAATACAATTTCCCGGCGAGATACCACTCAGTGATAGATTCCATAAAAATACTGGATAAAGACACATTGGCACACATTAGCTACGTTGCTACTTCCAACGAAACACTAAAAATAAAAGCACCGGCAAAACATCAACGGATTTTTGAAAACCCGGTAAATCTAAACCCTGAAAAACCTGTATTCATTAGGTTTTGGGTGAAAAATTACAACCACGACCTAGTAGCCAGAACACAGCTTTTGGTTATCCAGTCGAAACCCGACCACCAAACCATTGAAGAAAAATACACCGATATTTTCCGCAATATTCGCACAATTGACGGAGATTGGGCACTGGTAGAGATCAAGTTACAGCCTCAACAGAAATCACAAATATTTAAAATATTAATACGGAACAAAGACATAAACGGGAAACCCCTTTATTTTAAAGAATTTACCATTTCTCAATTAAAATTCTAAAGCTATTTCATAACCGTAAAATCAATAATATCATCTTTATCAATAACATCTTCACTTAAAATAATCAACCGTTCTATCACATTTCTGAACTCTCTGATGTTACCTGTCCAATTGATTTTCTTCAATTCTTCAATAGCATCACCTGATATTTCCTTCGGCTGGATACCATATTCACCACAAATCTGTTCAATGAAATAATTGGCCAGAATGGGGATATCTTCCAAACGATCGTTTAACCGCGGGACATTTAAAATGATTACACTTATCCGGTGAAACAGATCCTCCCTGAAATTTTTCTTTTCAATCTCTTTATGTAAATTTTTATTAGTTGCAGCAATAACCCGCACATCAACATTAATTTGCTTATCGCCACCTACACGAGTGATAACATTTTCCTGCAATGCACGCAACACTTTAGCTTGTGCCGAGAGGCTCATATCGCCAATTTCGTCGAGAAAAAGTGTACCGCCCTCTGCTTGTTCAAACTTTCCTTTGCGCTGTTTCATAGCCGACGTAAAAGCGCCTTTCTCGTGACCAAAAAGCTCACTTTCTATTAGTTCCGACGGAATGGCTGCACAGTTCACCTCAACAAAAGGCCCTTGCGAGCGACTACTCAAATCGTGTAAACGGCGGGCAAAAAGTTCTTTACCAGTACCATTTTTACCGGTTATCAATACCTTGGCATCAGTTGGCGCAACTTTGTCAGTTATATCGATAACACGTTTTATGGCTTCCGATTCACCAATAATTTCGTATTTTTTGCTTACTTTTTTACGTAGCGTCTTTGTTTCGGTAACCAAACTCGATTTATCCATTGCATTGCGGATGGTAATTAACAAGCGGTTTAAATCGAGCGGTTTTTCAATAAAATCGTACGCTCCCTTCTTTATAGCTTCAACAGCCGTGTCGATATTCCCATGACCGCTGATCATCACAACCGAGGTGTCGGGATGCACTTCAATCAACCTGGGCAAAAGCTCTATTCCATCCATATCGGGCATTTTGATGTCACACAAAATAACATCAAACTCATTACCCTTTATAATTTCCAACGCTTTATCGGCATTTTCGGCAAGTTCTACATCGTACTTTTCATATTCCAGAATATCCTTCAAAGTATTCCTGATAGCACGCTCATCGTCAACAACTAATATTTTTGGCATAATAAAATATAACGGTTTAAAAATCAATTTATACTAAAAATAGTTATTTAAGTAAATGAAATGCACTATTTTTGAATTTTAAAGATAGCAGAATATGTTTACAACACAATTGTATATACAACGTCGCGAGGAGCTAAAATCAAAAATGGAAAATGGTTTGATTCTTTTTCTGGGTAACGAAGAGTCGCCCATGAACTATACCGACAATCCATACCCGTTCAGGCAACACAGCTCATTTTTATATTATTTTGGTGTAGACCGCCCTTCGGTTGTAGCAATTATTGACCTTGATAATGGTACCGAAACCATATTTGGCGATGAGCTCACCTTAGATGAAGTTGTGTGGATGGGTAATCAAACATCATTAAAAGAAGAAGCAGAGAAAGTCGGCATTTACGATGTTCTTCCAACCGTTAAACTATATACTATTTTAAGAGAAGCAATTGCATCAGGAAGAAACATTCACTTTCTGCCTCCTTATCGTCCTGAAAATAAGATCAAACTGTTGCGCTTACTCAATATCCGCCCCGACCAGTTTGCACTAAAATCGTCAGAAAAATTAGTCAAAGCCGTTATATCTCAGCGGGAAATAAAAGACAAAGATGAAATTATTGAAATAGAAAAAGCAGTAAACTGGAGTGTTGACATGCATGTGGAGGCAATAAAACATGCACGTCCCGGAATGAAAGAATCTGAAGTTTCGGCAAAAGCCACTCAGGTTGTACTTGAAAAACAAGGGCAGCCTTCGTTTCCAATCATAGCAACAATAAGAGGTGAGATTTTACACAACCATTACCATGGTAACACGCTAAAAAAAGGCCAGCTGTTTTTACTTGATGCCGGAGCTGAAACAACCAGCAGGTATACAGGTGACCTTACAAGTACCTTCCCGGTTTCAAAACATTTCTCCCGAAAACAAAAAGAAATATACCAGTTGGTGCTGGATGCCCATTATGCTACGGCAAGAATGCTAAAACCGGGAATTGAATTCAGGGACGTACATATGGAAGCCGCCAGAATTATTTTTGAAGGATTGAAAGAATTAGGCCTGACCAAAGGAAATACCGAAGAAGCTATCTCGCAAGGAGCACACGCACTTTTCTTCCCTACCGGACTGGGGCACATGATGGGACTTGACGTACACGACATGGAAGACCTTGGCGAATTGAATGTCGGCTACAAATCCGGAGAAGCGAAAAGTTCGCAGTTTGGACTTAAATCATTACGACTTGCTAAAGAACTCATCTCAGGCCATGTACTCACCATTGAACCTGGTATTTATTTCATTCCTGAATTAATAAAACAATGGAAAGCTGATAAAAAATTTGAGCAGTTTATTAACTATAAAAATCTCAAATCATATATGAACTTTGGTGGGGTGCGTATTGAACAATGCTACCTCATTACAAAACGAAGCTCAAGGTTGTTGGGTCGCAAAAAACCCATGGAAATTGACGAGATTGAAGCTCTAAGGCAATACTAAAAAACTATTCCTGTTCAAGAAGAGTTTCAAGCAACTTATATATTTCGGCGCGTTGAGCGTACGACATGTTTTCAATACGCGTGCGATGCGAACCATCAGGCTTCACAAACCAAACAGCTTTTGTTTGGGGATTCTCTTCCAATGCTCCGGCTGTCCATGGATCATTCTCTCCATATATCATTATTAAGTTCTCACCATCCTTCATAATTGTTTTCTCAATAAACTCTGAAGTCTCATTGGAATATTCTATTGGCTCAACCCCACTTAAAAAAACTTTAGGAATATAACCTTCAGCTGTTTCAATTTCTAAATAATCCTGAAAGGGTTCAGTATCGTAACCATAATAGCCAAACTCCTTTACAGCCTGCACAAAAAAGGCTTTTATAGTCTCTATGCCTTCTTTTGAAAAATAATCAGGCCCACTAACCGATAACAGATGGTTAAAAAGCTCTCGGGGAGAAACAGTATCTGCTGGTATTTCCTTACAGTCGCGCCCCCATTGCCAGAAAGCAAAAGAATATTCCAGCACGGAATAATCAAGGACCTGACCTGTTGGAATTGAATATGAATAATCTTTCGCTTCTGATAAACTATCAACAAGCACTTCAATATCATCACGATTTTTCAGGACTGCAAGCTGAAAATCTTCAATTTTCTCGCGGCAACTCTCATTGCCAACGCTTTTCAAAAAATTCTGCATCCGTTCATCCTCAACTTCAAAATTAACAGGTCCTACATAAGCTATTGAAATATCCATATCATCGGGATAGAATGCTTTATAGGCAATAGTATTCTGACCGCCTTTGCTTATTCCTGTTGCTATCCATTTATTATTAGAATCAAACAATTGCTTTAAATCCTTATAAATAACATGTAAATCGGTGGTAGCATTTTCAATTGTCAGATAGTCCCAATTGACGTCTTCAGGCATCGACTCCCCAAAATATCGGTGCTCAACAACCACCTGGTTACCTTCAATAATTTTACTCAGTTCATTAATATATGTTGGTTTCGCCGCATAATTTGCTGTATATCCTTCGGTTACATAAACCACCGGTGACTTTTCATCATAATTGGAAATAAAAACACGTTGCAAAAAAGTACCTTTCTGTGGATCTTCATGATCAAGATATTGCTTGAACATGACCTCATATGTTGCTTTGAAAAAAGAATGATGCTCAATTTCCTTTACAGAAACAATATGTGGCAAATTTTCTAATTTTTGTTTAAAACTAAAATCTTCAGCCTCTAATTGATGTACATTAAAGCTAATTACCAGCAATAGAAATAGTGTTCTCATTTATCTTCCTGTTAAAAACACAATAAATATAAAATATTCTTTGGCAATAAAAAAGGACTATTCACAACCTATACTAAAATGCAAAACCTAAATAAATGTAATTAAAACTCAACCAAACAAGAAATCACAATACCCGGTTTTTATACTTTTTATCAAGTTTTATTATATATAATATAGAAATCTCATTCCTGTTATAAAAAAAATTCTTAATTTAGAAGACATTAATATCAACATAGAGTATTGGCTCTTTAGATGTAGTAAAGAACCCCTTTATTTGAAATCATTATGCAAAAAGAAAACAATTCACTGATTTTTGTAGTAGAAGACAACAGAGTATACAACAAGTTGATATCCAGCTATTTAAAATCAAACAAATTTACTAACGTGATGTCTTTTTATTCAGGTGAAGAGGTTATAAACAACCTTTACCGTAATCCCGACATTATTATTCAGGACTTTTTGCTTGATGATGGAATGAACGGGATTGACGTCCTAAAAAAGGCAAAAGAGCTTGGAAACGAGGTTGAATTCATTTTTCTCTCAGGGCAGGACAATATCGACATTGCCATTAATACCATGAAGTATGGAGCTTACGATTACATTGTGAAAGATCAGATGGCGCTCAAGAAAATGGTAAATAAGATCAACAAAATTCAATCGGTTAATAAATTGGTAAAATCAAACAAAAGGTACAAAAACGGTGCTGTTATTTTCTTTTCTATTCTGGCAGTGATTGTACTCATTGTTTTGCTCATTGTTTTCCTTTTTCAATAATGCAGATTAATTGACTCTATTGCCACTTGATAATTCAGTAAAAAAGGAATGCATAATAATTTATGCACGTTTCATTAACAAACCCTCTTTTATTGTTTATAATTATTTCTTACCTTTCATTCGTATAAAATAACAAGCATAAAAGATGAAATTACTATCACGTTTTATATGGCTAATAGCTGGTATACTTTTACTCGTATTCGTTACCATTACAATCTATCAGATCAGGACAGACAACGAGTTCAACACCATAAAACAATCAATTAAAGAGGAATACGATGTTCAGGTTGATAAAATGCTGGCCATTGACCCACACAGCGTAGGCGATTTTTCATCATATATGGCTGAATTGGCGAACACATCCGCCACAAAAACATTCATGTCATTACCAGAACCCAATATTAGCATTTTACAGGACTACCTGTTTGATGACATACTAAGCTATCACAATGTTGATGCAATATGGTTTTACAAACAGGACGGAACACTCTTTCATTTTAAAACAGTTTACGAAATCAATCAAAATCAAATGCCCATACCGGCAGATGAACTTAATAATGTTATCACCGGTGATAACCTATTTCCTTTTTACGCTTACTATAACAATATCATTTACTACTACCACAGCAAACAAATAGAGAACATTGATGGTGAAAGCGCTTACATCATAATGGCATCAAAGATGGATGACCGCTGGATTGACAAATACATGGCAGCCATTAACAACTCCGTTATCAACATTGTACCATCGAGACAGGAACTTGAAGAAATTGAAAGCAAAACGATACGGATCACCCGCGATCTAAATGCTTACGATGGCACAGCTGCTGCCATATTGAATGTTGAATTACACCTCCCTTTCCTGGAATTATGGGAAAACACAAACAATAACGACAAGTGGATTTTAACAGCTTCATTATCTTTTTTCGTCATTTTAATAGTGATATTTCTGGTTTACTGGATAATCATCCCGCTTAGAAAAATATCAGTTTCATTACAAAAAGAAAACACCAGTGATATTAAGCATTTGCTTAAAGGCAAAACCGAAATGAATGAAATTGCCCGGATGATTGCTGATTATCATCAAAAACAAGATGAACTTGAAGCCAGTGAAAGCGTTAAAAGGCACATCTTTGATCAAGCCCAGGTGGGTATCCTAATTGCCGATAATAATTCAGGCATTATAAATACAACAAACCCATATGCGTGCAGTTTAATTGATGCTCCTGAAGAAGCCTTAATAGGAAATGTAGTAGACAATTTTATAAAATCAACAAACACAACACACAAATCGGGTGAAAGCTCCGAGGAGATACTCCTCAATACAAATAACGAAAGCATTCCGATTCTGTGTACCCACACAAAAATGATGATGAACGGCCAGCCCGTTAATATGAATACGTTTGTTGATTTGAGCGAAATCAAAAACCTGCGTGACAAGCTACAGGATGAGAAGAAAAAATTAAGCCTTGCCCTTGAAAACTCAGGTATGGTGTTTTGTGAGTACAATTTCAAAACCGATGATATTATCATCGACAAAAAATGGGAATTTATAACAGAAGGCCCCTCTCAAAACAAAGGGCGCAATATTATTGACAACGTACTTCAAAGCGACCGGAAAAACATAATAAAGAAATTTGAAATTATTGATTACGGTAAAAAGGATACACTAGATGTTGAATTCAGGGTGAACCATCCTACACGTGGCATTATTTGGCTCAGTGTGTCCATTCTTATTACCAAACGCACAACCGATGGTAAACCATTGCACATGATTGGTTTGCTTGAAGACATAACCCAGCGTATCAATATTCAGCAAGAACTCATAAAAGCCAAAGAAAAAGCCGAAGAATCGGATCGTATGAAGTCGTCGTACCTGGGCAATATGAGTCATAAAATACGTACGCCACTTAACACAATCGTTGG
>JAQIDF010000188.1 GCA_027858145.1 Prolixibacteraceae bacterium
TCAGGTGGTTTCATATATGCAAGAAACGGTGTTGTTGATGTTGGTAAAGAACAGATAAGAATAGGACGAACAGATAACGATATCCGTTATCACTCAATTAGTAGCTATCATACAGTTAATGCAGCTGCGAACTATTTAAAATTCAAAGTACATGATGGTGCTGCTTCAGCACCATACACATTGCAAACAACTGTTATGATAATGTTGGGTAATGGTAACGTAGGTATTGGAACTGAAACACCAAGTGAAAAACTCGATGTAGATGGAGACGTATCAGTAACAGGAACAGTAAACGGAAGAGACGTATCAGCAGACGGAGACAAGTTAGACACTATAACAGATGGAATTGATTCAGACATTGTTGCTAAAAAAATAGCTAAAAGAATTGACATTACAACCATAAATTCAGAAGTAACATTATTTACTATTCCGTCTGGAAGATATGCAATGTTAGATAGATTTCTTCTAACAGCATTTGCAAATTCAAGTGCTAGTACTGGCTCTAATGATGGAGTTATTGATATTACATATAATAACAGAATTGGACAATCAAGAACATTGTCTGTAGCTCTAAATACAATGTCAACAACTCCATTTTACAATGAAATAATTCCGAATGATACTACGATAGGTTCAGGAGCAGTAACAATAAAGGTTACAACAACAGGAACAGGAACGATTGTAATTAAAGGAGAAGTAACTTGGTAAAAAACCTAAAGTAAAAAACATGAACATCAAAAACAACATAAACAACGGCAACAAGTCCAACAATGTAGCGATAGTAACGGCTCTACTCTCTGCATTAGCTCTTGTGTTGAGTGTTGTATACCAAGACAGCAAGGCATCTGTTTATATATTAGCCAACATTGAGCTATTGACGACAGGTGTCCTTTCAATAATTACAATTTTAGTAACATTAATAAAAAAATAAGATGGAAAAGAGAATGAGCAACCTCGAGAGAACTGTTTATGGAAATGGTAAGGTGGGGATAGCCTATGAAATGGTTGAGATAAAGACAACATTAAACGTAATGAATGAACGGCTCGAAGGATTAGGCACTTCGGTTTCAGCTCTTGCAAAATCGCAAGTAGAAACCGACACGACCGAAAGAATCAAATCCAAATCTCAGGAGCGTACGGTTAAGTATATAACAATTATGATAATGTTTATTGGGTTATTATTCACAGGAATACAATTTATATGAGAAACATAAATAAAGGAATTATACACTGCTCAGCAACTCCCGAAGGGCGACAAGTTACCGTAGCTGATATTGAGAAATGGCATCGCGCACGAGGGTTCTATACAATAGGCTATCATTATGTGGTATACATTGACGGAACTATTCACAAAGGCAGAGATTTAAGCGAGACAGGAGCTCATTGTTACGGACAAAATTCAAACTCAATCGGAATATGTTACGTAGGAGGTTGCGATAAAGATTTAAAGCCGAAAGACACGTTAACCGACTTGCAGTACAGATCTATTGTAACGCTCGTATGGGAACTTTCACAAAGATTTGAGGGTATTACATTCCACGGACACAATGAGTTCTCAGACAAAGCCTGTCCGTCATTCAATGTGCAAGATAAATTTCAGAAAAAAATATCATTATGACACACAAGGAATTAGATAAAATTGACGGACACACACACCTACAATTAGAAACACGAGATTACCCACGAGACATATTCGGTATACTTTCAAGGTTCTTAATGAAGAAAAAAAAACGATTAATTTTCGCATCAAAATTCCTATCGGCAATAATTCCAGGCGGAAAAGACCTGCTCGAAAGATACGCTATTCTGTTAATGTCGTCAACACAAAACACGGAAGAAAAAATACGAAAAGCGTTAGAAAAAGTAGATTGTGTAAATCTTTTGTCCGTAAACTTAGAGCATATTGGATGCGGGAAATGTGAACGTTCACACGCTGAACAGCTCGAAGAAATGATACGTATGAAGAAATTGTTTGCCGGACAAGTTAAAAACTTCATGATGCTTGATCCAAACGACCCGAATATTTTACGAGACGTTGCGAAATATCATACTTATATGGACGGTTGGAAGTATTACCCACCAGTTTCCGGAACTATAAATAATAGATTAGTAAATTACGTTTTAGCCAAACACCCGAAACCTATCATAATTCACACGACCGATACAAGCCCTATTTATAACCACAAGTGGGATAAGAGTAAAGCTCAATCATTTGCTAATCCTTGTTATACAGTACCTTTACTTAGCAGATATCCAAAAGTTACATTCATATTCGCACACTTCGGAGGAAGGAATTACATCAATAAAGTTACAGATATTAGCAAGTCTTATCCTAATGCCTATACGGACATCAGCTACACCTACGCAAACGACAAAGAAATGGTACGAAAGCATTTTAACCTCATTCCTGACAAAGGTTTATGGGGTACTGATTCACCTATGGAAAGAGCGTGTTTATTCTTTGATTTTCCTGCATTTGAAAAAGCACAAGAAAATAATCATAAGGTGTTTGGAAATTGATAAAATGTTTCGTATATTTGTCTCGATTGATAGTTAAAAGTTTTTTCATAATTTGGTTTTACCGCTTTGCTTATTATTGGCAAAGCGGTTTTTTTATGTTTATATATTCTAAACTTTCAAGCTTTCTCTTTAGAAAATGATAGTTTACAAGTTTGCCATTCTTTTTAGCAACGTTCATTTTCTTTTTTGTAATTTCGATTTCTTTTCTATTTGTAGCCATTTTTCAAATGTTTCGTTAAAATTAGATTCGTTTCTTTTTACTTTACTGTAATCATTAGAGAAGCAATATCTCCAACCAAAATTATCCCAATTCTTTGTTATTATTGATGATGCTATCCTTATAAACAATTCAGCACCATGCTCTTTTACTATCTTAATATCAGATATTGACACCTGCTTTCCCGGTGGTATTATTTTTAAAATACTTGCAACTGTTTGTATGTAATTCATAATTAAAATCCAAGATTAAATACTTTATTACTATCTGCAATCTCAACCGGTACACATAAACTTTCCTGTAAATCAGCAACGAATTTGTTTGCAAGCGAATTACTATCTGAAAGATGAATAAGTGTAACCGTTTCAAGTGAATCATTATTATTAAGCAACCAATCTTTGCACTTCTCGTATGATAAATGCGACTGCTCTATTCTTGATGCTAAATAATGATTAATTTTATGGTCGACCTGCTTGTTATCTAAATGCTCCTGCTCAAAATTAGATTCGATAATAGCATGATTAACACCTTTGATATTGTAAGGTATACTAAAAGTGTCTGTTGCAAACAATGCTGTTACTCCCAACGGGCTTTTAATCAAAAAACCATAACACTCAACATCATGCTCCATTTTTAATGGTATTATATTCCACGAATCATGTTTGATTAATTTATTATGCTCGATATTAACAGAATTATAATGCTTAAACACATTATTGTATACCGTTATACCTCTTTCAAGATATTGTTTTATATAACCACTATGATCTCCATGAGAGTGTGAAACAACGGCACATGATACTTTTTCTATATCAAAATCAATAAAAGGTAGCATTTTTTTTAAAGGAGCACCACACTCTATTACAAGCGAGGTGTCTCCTTCTTCTAAAACATAACCGTTACCTAAAGATGAACTTCCTATAACTTTTAGTTTCATAATTAAAATTCCGGTTCGTCTGTATCGGTAAACTCAATATCCTGAATTTGTTCGTCAGGTTCTTTTTCCGGTTCAGTGTCTACCTCTTTCTCAGTTTCCGGTTTAACCTCTTCTGCTTCTTGAAAGGCATCATCAACATCAATCGTTTCGGTATTTTTTTTGTTAGGCTCAAAAGCCTGAACAACACCAAGCTCTGAATCATCAGAAGAGTTAATGTATCTTTTCAACAACCTGTTAATTGCTGTTTTTTCGCACATTTGGTCAGGAAAATCATTATGTGCAGGAGAGTTCCCTTTTGCCGACCCCATTTTCCATGCTGCATGAATTTGTCCCAACGGCATATACAAGCAGTCAGTCGTTCCGTCACTAAATCTTGCAATAGCTAATGCTCCCTTGATTTTTTCTTTTTTGATGTTATCAATGTTTGGTTTGTATTCAGAAACTTTTTGCAGCCCAGTTTCTAAATCAATCGTAAGGTCTAATTTGTCTCCCTCATAAATCGTATAAGCTTTTGGAATACCAATAAGGTCAGAATCTCTTTTCGCAATAGCAATATTCCCTGCGTATTCTTTTTGACAAGTCAATTTATTACCACGAATAATAAATGAACATTGATGTTTTGTGGGAGACAATCCGTTTGTTACCATGTAAAAAATTGCATTCGCAATACTACTTTGAGTACATACTTCAAGAGCATACTTTCCATTTTTGTTTGTTAAATCTTGCAAAAGTAAATTGGCAGCTTTAACATTGTTACCGGCATGATAATTCTGCGGTAACATCAAAGCGCCTGTTTCTTGCAGTTTTTCAACTTTAACCAATACTTTGTCGGTTACTTGTAATTCTTTTGTCATAATTCTATTTATTTAATTGTTACTATTTTTAACTCTTTGAACTCCTTATTTACAATCAGTTTTATCTGCTGAGAATCCATTTGTAGTGGCGCTGTGCAACTTTCTATATTATCAATAAACACAGGGCATTGAATTTTATAATGATTTGATAAGGTGTTTACAACATCAATACCGGCATTTACTTTTGCTCCAGTATTAAGATTAGTTGAATACGGCACACCATCAGCAATAATTTCACAACATTCCACCTCTCCACCATTTACTTGTGTTTCAAAAAGCTTGAACTTTACAAAGCTAAACATTGAATTTATTTTTTCAACATATAAGTCTGATTTTCTTTTTGCAAATTTCTCACATATAAACTCTGTTTTTTCTAATGATGCAAGTTTTTTAGATGTTTCTTTTTGCAATTTAATATCATCTTCCAATTTCACTTTTGTACGTTCAATTTCCTCCTGAGTACCTATTTTTTTGTTAATATCTGCAACACGTTCTTCATACTCTGAACTATCTACCTCTTTTAACTCAGGCATACGTTTACGAAGCTCTGAATCATCAAACGGAACACTTACAACATCAGGTAAAGCATGATTTTCTTTTATCCATGTTTCTGCGCTTTCAATCTCTTGTTTTGTAGATTTTATTTTTTCAGCAACCTTGCAACCTGATTCGTTTACTCCTTTGATTGCTTTTACCTTGTTCTGATTGAAAGATGTTTCATCAGATACGTTTCTTTCTGATAAAGATTCATACAATTTTTTAATCTTATCAGAAGCATCTCCTGACTCGATTAATGAGAAAAGAGCTTCTTGAACCTCAAACGTATTAACACCACATTCAGAACATGAAGTTGCAGAATACTTTTTATCTCTTTCATAGTAATACTTTTGCACAAAACCTTCACGTTCATTTCCAAGATTTTTCAAGTCAGCTTGCAAACGAGATAGTTTATCTTTTTTGTTTGATATTTCAATATCTCTCTTGTCTTTGTTGCTAATTTTTAATTGATAATCTTGATCTGAAATTTGTCTCTGTTTTGATATTTCATTTTCAATTTCACTTCTTTTGCTTTCAATCTCTTTGTTAATCTCATTTGGATTTCTCAATGATTTGAGCTCCTTTTTCAATGGCTCAATATCAATATCATCAGATATATTAGCCCGCGTCCCCTCAATACGATTCTTGATGTTTTCAAGTTCTTTTTTTAGTGGAGAAATACGAGCTTTAATTTCTTTACGATACAATTCAAAATCTTTACCTGATATTGCTGCAACAAGTTTTTTAAAGTCTTCACTTTTTTCTGCAATTTCTTCATTTGAAACATTATCAACTAATGAAAAAGCAATTCTTTTCCTGTCTTCCCATTTTAATTTTGCAAAAAAAGTTGTTGATGTTAAAAGCTTAAATGTTTCCTCGTCAATTATATCTGCAACAAAATCTTTATATTTTTTTTTGTTGTAAATCATAGAGTTTACTTCAAAAATAGTCTCATGACCTGAAAATGTTTCATGTTCATCTCCACGTTTTTTAACCCATTCCTCACGATAAACACGTTTTATGTCATAACATTGTTCGTCAACATGGAGTTTTGCAAAAACAGAATGTTCTTTTTTATGAACCGGATTGTTGTTTTCGTCAAGTTTTTTAATCTCAAACTTCGTAGCCCCAAGACTGTCTTTTCCAAAAAGAAGCCAAGTAAAAGCATCAAAAACAGTAGTTTTTCCTGATCCATTATCTCCGAATATCTCATTGTTATCAGAGAAATCAATTTCTAAACTTCCAACTTTCTTAAAGTTGTTAATCTTAATTTTTTCTAAATAGATTTTTTTCATAAGTATTTAATTTTAGTTGTTTAAAATAGTTTTTATTTATAAGAGAAAAAATACACTATCTCTTTCAAGTGTTCTAAATTCTTAATCGGGACACGCTTTTTCACATTCCCAGTCTTTTTATTATCAATCCTGACCATTTCGCATAGTTGCGTTTCTTTTGCCCAGTCAAGATAAATTCTCTCGGTTAAATCAAGTGTGATTATACAATATTGATAACCGTACAGATTGAAGTATACATTATTATTACATGGCACTTCATCAAAGCCTAAATCCATGATTTCTTTGTAATTAATTTTTTCTTGTTTCATATCAATAGTTTTTATTCTAAACATCACCGTCCATGAAAGCGTCGTAACACGCCTCTATTCCTAATTTAAACATCTCATCGTGCGTTTCCCTTCCATTTGTGTTTTGGAGGTTGAGAAAGTATATAAGGTTAATTGCTTCTTCTCGCTTTTTTAAACTACTTTCAGTTTCGGGCTGTTTGGTTATCTGTTCGATAAAAGCCTCGTGTTCCGGTTTATATTTAACACTTGTAATGTGTTTCCCGTCCGCAAATATCTGTATTCCGTGAAGTCCTGTTCTTTTCGCTGTTATTTCCATACTCTATTTTTTTTAGTTTAACAATATCCGCTATCAATGAATTGCGAACGCTTATATTTCTTATTCCAAACACGTATATTCATTTTAAAGTCGCAATCCCCATTAAAGCACATTACTTCACTTTTGCTTTTGAAAATATTTTTAGATAAAAATAGACCAAACCTGCTTTTACATTTCGGACATTTCCTGTATGTTTTTCTGTGTAGTTTTGCCATAGGTTTTGTTTTTAGTAAGATGTTTCCAATATGGAAATAACTCGAAGTTAGCGGTTCATTAAATGCTCTATACGTTGCGCGAATGTTTCACAAATTAATTTCACAAACATATCACCTGCTTCATCCACATTACCTTCAAAGGTTAATAAGCCATCTTTTTCTTTAAACGCACCTAAAAAAACGCCTGTTTGTGGGTTTGTGAACTGAATATGTATTGGCGGTGGCGTAATCTTAAACACACAACCAGCAATGTCTTTTTCTGCGTTTGAATCATTTTCTTTACTC
>JAQIDF010000191.1 GCA_027858145.1 Prolixibacteraceae bacterium
GGTGCATCAATTATAGTGATGCCTTCGTTCTGAACAATCTTTTTGGTTTCTTTAATCATCAACGTTTGCATGGCCGAGCCAATTTTCAATCTTCCTTCAAAAATTTCAGCATCAGGGTGTTTGTTGTTAGTGAATTTTTTTATTTTGCCCACTTCAACAGGGTGTTCGGTAATGGCGCCATATTCACAGGCCACCGAACATGCCCCACACGAGTGGCACAGCGATGATGTTACTTCGGCATGTTTTAACTTTGGGATTACTGTAATGGCGTTGTATTCGCAATATTCGGCGCATTTACGGCAATAGGTACATTTTGAATGGTCAATTTCGGGAACCATCTGTTGTACCTTTTGTTCGTTTATGCATTGAGCTTCGGGAAAGAACAACAAATCGTTGGGTTCTTCCACATCGCAGTCAACCAGTTTGATTTTTTGTTCTGTTAATTTATTAAAGAAGTGAAAAAGGTTTACCGAAACCGTTGTTTTGCCCGTTCCACCTTTTCCGCTTGCAATCGCTATTTTTTTTGTCATGTTACGCCTTATTTATTATGCTTAATCAGCATGCTTCCTTTTTCTACATTAACTATTTCGGCAATAGGCTGGCATTTTGCCATAAAGAGAAAAAATAAATCGCTACGTTTTTCATTCATCAAACCCTCAAAATTGCCCTGGCCTTTCGAAATAACGAGGTCGGCTTTTTCGTAAGTTCTTAAAAAGTTGGGCGAACAATGCTCAAGAAGGGTAGAAGGAGCATCGTAACCATTTGAAATAATTTTGCAAAGTTCATTCATGCCCACCTGACGGGCATCGTTACGGGTAACATCGTTGATAACTGCTTTGTCCCGAACCGCGAATACCACGTTTGGATGTTTTATGGTTTCAATGAAAAGTTTGTCAAAAACAATTTCGCCTGCATTATCTCCCAGGTAGAGAATAGAATTGGCATTCCGAACCTTTTTCTCCAGAATGGCTGAATCGTCAACGGCAAGTGGTTTTTCCAGCATTTCTTCAATGAATTCCTCGATTTTTTCGGGAACAGCATGAGCGCCGTAATCGATGATATTTCCGATTACGGCGAGTTTTACTGCTGTATGAAACGGGTTCTTACTGCTGGTTACTTTTTCTTTCCAGTAATTATAATTGTTAAGTAACAATTTGTTGGCATCCCTTTTTTCTTTCCGGTATAAATCTTTTTTATCGAGTAATTCACGTCCCAGACGGTTTATGTGCGTAGCAATTACAGGGTTGGATAAATTCCAGTTGTGTTGGATGTAATTTTCAACATTTTTTTGAAATTCTTCTACTTTATTTACAGGCGGTTTATGCCTTGTTATGATTTTTTCAACCGTTTTATTATGGCAATAATAACATTCTCGTCTCATGAATTAATGATCGCAATAGTTTGCATTAAATTGAATCGATTGATTTATAAAGCCTTCAACCAGCTCGCCAGCTGATATTTGTGGAGCTCCCACAAATACATTAACTCCAGCTTGTTTGAAAAGCTGGATGGCTTTATTTCCCATACCACCTGCTATTACATCGGTAACCCCTTTGGAAGTCAGAAAGCGGGGCAGAAGGTCGGGTTCATGCGGCGGTGCTCCCAGCAAAAGTTCGTTTGTTACTTTTCCGTCGGCAATTTCTAAAAGAGCAAATTCTTTACAGTGCCCAAAATGAGCATCAAGCAGGCCGTTACTAACAGGTATTGCAATCAATTTATTCATAGTGTAGTCTATTTTAATTCGTTTATAACTTGTTCTATAGTTTGTTCTTCGTTTGAAAAAGTTTTCATGCCAATGTTTAATTTTTTAAGAAGTTCTTCGGCTTTAGGACCAAAATGGCCCGAATAAACCTCACCAGCCCCAAGTTCGGCCATTAGTTCAGCCGTTTTAGTGCCGGCTCCACCATGGGCATCAACATTTTCGTTTATAACAAATTCTGATTGGCCGTTTTCTTTATTGTAAACACAAAACCATTGTGCACGACCAAAGCGCATGTCGATTTTTGCTTGCAGGCTGTTGCCTTGTGATGATATAACTGTCTTCATAGTATGTGATTTTTTATAGTATGTTTTCAATTGTATTTGAACGACACAAGGGGCAGTCTTTTCTCTCTACTTTTCGGGGAATGGTAAATCGCGAATGACACGAATGACATAAGAACCAGTTTTGGTCGCTAAAGCTGTTGCCGCTGATGGTTGTTATTTCGCAGGTTTCAACCAAGGCATGGGCTATTTTACGGCGTGCCTTTTCATATATCCGTGCAAATGTAGCACGCGAAACCCCCATCAATACAGCAGCCTCCTGATGGTTCATCAGCTTGTAATCGGCCAGCTTGATGGCTTCGTATTCTTCGTACAGCAACTCCACCGGGTCTTCTTCATTGGTTGCACAGCCATAAGGTTTAAAACCCTTGAACCTTGGAGGTGCAATAACTTTTCGCTGTCGTTTGTTTCGTGGCATTCTTAAAAGTTTGTTGCAAATATAATGAGAATATTCTCATATAAAAATCAAGAGAATGATTATTTGCTTAATATTTTATACAGCGAACCGAATAGCGCTATTTATTTGACTTAGGTTATTAAGTATTTTATATATCGTTTGTTTGTTTTTGGGCATATGTTCGTTATATTTGTTTGAATAGATAATGCTATGGCCAGACCACGAAAACCAGGTAAAATACAAATGCCACCGCGCGCAAAGGCTTTTATGCCGGTTGGATATTACAAAAGCAGCTCAGAGGCAGTTCAGCTAAATATAGAAGAGTTTGAAGTGTTCAGATTACTTGATTACGAGGGGTTGACCCAAGTCGAAGCTGCAAAACTGATGCAAGTTTCCCGTTCGGGTGTGGCACGCATCTATGAAAAAGCCAGGTACAAACTGGCAAAAGCCTTAACCGAAGCCAAAAAAATAAATATTGAAGGAGGAAGCAATCTATTTGACAACGACTGGTACGAATGCGAACGTTGTAACAGCAAATTTAACAATCCGGCCAGAGAGTCGCCAAGAGTTTGTCCACTTTGTAATTCGGCTTTCATACACATGGTAAACAATTAGAAAATATGAAAATAGCAATACCAATTGACAATAAGAATATCAGAAGTACAGTATCGGATACATTTGCGCGGAGCAACTTTTTTGCCCTTTTAGATAAAGAAAATGGAGACCTGCAAATGGTTGAAAACCCGTTTAAGGACATGAACAAGGGCGTTGGGGTGAAACTGTTTGAGTGGTTGGTGGTCACTCAAAATGTTGATGCCCTGCTGGCTTTCGAAATGGGCTACAAGGTTCAGCAGATGGCCAACGATGCTAATTTGCAGATTATTATTGTAAACGAGCAGAATAAAACACTCGAAGAACTTATGAATTTTATGGGTGTTGAGCCTAATTTTTAGATATAAATACACGACAAAATAAACCAATATTTACTAACTCAAAATACTTATAAGAATTATGGATAAGAAGAAAATTGTTGTGATTGGTGGCTCGGCTGCCGGTCCTAAAGCAGCATCGAAAGCGCGCAGGCTCGATGAATTTGCTGATATTACCATTATTCAGAAAGATGCCGATTTATCAATGGCATCATGTGGATTTCCGTACTACGTGGGTGGTTTTTTTGATAACCGTAACCAGTTACTTTGTACACCGACCGGAGTAATTCGTGACCCTAAATTTTATTTGAATGCTAAAGGTATTAAAGCAATGGTTAATACCGAGGTAGTAACCATTGATAAATCGCGCAAAGTGGTTGAAACTGTGGATTTGGTATCGGGCAA
>JAQIDF010000221.1 GCA_027858145.1 Prolixibacteraceae bacterium
GAAGTAGTAGCCATTGGTTATGGAACACAGCGCAAAAGCGACCTTACTGGTTCAGTTACCAGCATTGGAACCGAAAGCTTCAACGAGGGAATGATTTCATCGCCCGAACAACTCATCAACGGAAAAGTATCCGGTGTGCAAATCATGTCGAACAGTGGTTCGCCAACAGCAGGAAGCACCATCCGCATAAGGGGCGGAGCTTCACTAAATGCCAGCAATGATCCGCTTATCGTTCTCGATGGTCTGCCACTCGAACAAGGAGGCATCAGCGGCAACAGCAACAACTTTCTGAGCCTCATTAACCCCAATGACATCGAGAATATAACCATTTTGAAAGATGCTTCTTCAACAGCTATTTACGGTTCTCGTGCATCGAATGGTGTAATAATGATTACCACTAAAAAAGGAACTTCAGACCGGATGAAAGTTTCGTTTTCAACCACCAACTCGGTACAAACACTCACCAAAGTACCCGCCATGCTTTCAACCAGCGAATTTGTCGATGTAATTAACACTTTCGGCACAACCGACCAAACAGCATTACTGGGAGATTCCGATACCGACTGGAACAGTCAGATCTATCAACCGGCTTTAGGTACCGATAACAACCTGAGTATTTCAGGTCGTGTTCTTCCCAATATGCCAATGCGTGTTTCATTGGGATTTTATAGTCAGGACGGAATACTAAAAACTGATAACGCACAGCGTATGACCGGTAGTGTATCCGTTTCACCGTCGTTTTTCGACGAACACCTGAAATTTAATGCTAATGTTAAAGGTTCGCTAAACAACAACTCATTTGCCAATACAGGCGCGATATGGGGCGGTTCAACATTTAACCCTACCCTGCCGGTTTATTCGGGCAATAGCGATTTTGGAGGTTATACCGAAGCACTCGACAACAATGGAACTCCGGTTAATGCTGCCGTTCGCAACCCATTAGGACTTATCGAACAATACAAATCGAAAAGTGCTGTTGACCGACTGGTGGGCAATATCGACCTTGATTACAAAATGCATTTTTTACCTGAGCTTAAATTTCACACCACACTTGGATACGACTATGCACAAGGTAAAGGTTCCGTTTTTGTACCAGCCGATGCAACACAATATTACACCACTTCGGGACGTGACTATGAATACGGTCAGCAAAAGAATATCAACAGACTGCTTACAACGTATCTCAATTACAACAAATACTTTGAAGATTTAAAAAGCAACGTTGAAGCCACTGTAGGATACGATTATCAATACTGGAAAACAACTACACCAAGCTACAGCGATTACAACACCCTGGACGAAGTACAAAACACATACGCTGCAAGCGACCAGCGCCACGTACTTTTATCGTACTATGCCCGTTTAAACTACAGTTATGATTCGCGTTACCTGTTAACAGCCACTATGCGTCGCGATGGCACTTCGCGTTTCAGCCCCGATAAACGCTGGGGAACATTCCCTTCGGTAGCTCTGGCATGGCGTGTAAGCGAGGAAGCATTTCTGGAAGACAGCAGCGTACTCAGCAACCTGAAACTACGCGCCAGCTATGGTGTTACAGGTCAGCAGGAAGGAATCGGGAACTACAACTATCTACCGGTTTATACGATTAGTCAGGAAGGTGCACAGGTTCAGTTTGGCGATGAATTTCACCACACCTATCGCCCCGAAGCCTATGTTTCAAATCTAAAGTGGGAGAAAACAAAATCGTGGAACTATGGTTTAGACTTTGGTTTCTTTGATGAGCACCTTACTGGTAGTGTCGATTATTATACCCGCCAGACTGAAGATTTGCTGGCTACCGTACCCGTACCTGCCGGCAGCAACTTCGACAAACGAATTCTCACAAACATAGGTAACGTTGACAGTCGTGGTGTTGAATTTACTTTAAATGCCATACCGGTTGACACCAAAGATTTAACCTGGAACATCAGTTTTAACGGCACATGGCAGCAAATGAAGGTTAAAAACCTTTCGCTGGTTGACGGAGGAGCAACAACCAATACCCTGGTTGGGCCAACCATAGACACCTACCACTTCCAGGTGCTTACCGAAGGCTACGAACCGTACATGTTTTACGTGCATCATCAGCTTTACGACGAAGAAACAAAGAAACCTGTTGAAGGCGCCTTTGCCGACCTCAACGACGACGGCATGATTAACTCAAGCGACCTGTACCGCAACAACTCGGTAGCACCCGACTTCATTTTTGGTCTCAGCACATCGCTCGACTATAAAAAATGGACCATGAGCATGAATTTCCGAGCCAACGCAGGCAACTACGTATATAACGGAATGGCCATGAACACCGGAGCGTGGAGCACAGTTAGCTACAACTCGTTTCAGCTTAACAATCTGTCATCCAGTTTTCTCGATACTGAATTCAGAAACCGACAGTATCTGAGTGATTACTACGTTGAAAATGCCTCATTCCTTAAACTTGATAACTTTACTTTAGGATACAATTTCGGTCAGGTATCACGCTGGTTCAGCATTAATGTAAACGCGATGGTGCAAAACGTTTTCACCATTACAAAATACACAGGTGTTGACCCCGAAGTACCTCAAGGCATGGACAACTCATTTTACCCTCGCCCACGTACTTATTCACTATCTTTAGGACTAAACTTTTAATTTGAAGAAATTATGATACGAACAATAAAATATTCACTCATATTAATTATGATACTATTTGTTTCGTGTGTTGACGACCTCGACCAGATGCCCAACACCGAAACAACCTCGGAAGATGTATATGCCGAAGCTGACAATTACAAATCCGTACTGGCAAAAATTTACGCTTCGTTTGTTATAAACGGGCAGGAAAAAGGCGGCGGCAACGAAGACCTCAGCAGCAACAACGGGTACGATTATCTACGTTGTTATTTCAACTTACAGGAATGCGGCACCGATGAAGTAGCCTCAACATGGCTTGAAGGCGATAAAGTGGCTGACCTGACATTCTTGTCGTGGGATGCCAATGACCCCTGGGTGGCTGATATGTATTACCGCATTTATTACACGGTTGCCCTGGCAAACGAATTTCTGCGTTACTCGAAAGACGATCAAATTTCTAATTTTTCCAATGAAGAACAGGCTGAAATTCGTGCTTACCGTGCCGAAGTTCGCTTTTTGCGTGCAATGGCTTACTTTCATGCACTCGATTTATATCGCAATGTTCCGTTTGTAACCGAAAACGATCCAGTGGGTGCATTTATCCCACCTCGTTACGAAGCGGCTCAGATTTTTGAATATGTTGAGTCGGAATTAAAAGCTATTGAAGGCGACTTACTCGGTAAAAACGAAATTGAATACGGACGGGCACCAAAGGCTGCTGCATGGACATTGCTGGCAAAGCTTTACCTCAATGCCGAAGTTTATACCGGTACTGCCCGTTACACCGATTGTATTACCTGGACTAAAAAAATAATAGAAGAAGGCGGCTATTCGCTCGAAAATGAATACACCAAGCTTTTTAACGCCGACAACCACAAACGCACCAACGAAATCATTTATTCATTTCCGGTTGATGCCACATACACCGTATCATGGGGTGCTACAACCTATATTGTTTGCGGAGAAGTAAGCAACGCTTCCGACTACCAGGTGGGTACCGATTACGGCGTAACCAACGGTTGGGGTATGTTCCGTGTGCGACAGGAAATACCAATGCTTTTCAACGAAAACGATGGTCGCGGACTGTTTTTTACCGAAGGTCAGACCCTGTCGGTTGACGTAGTGGACAATCAGTCGAACGGTTATTTTGTAGAGAAGTTTTCGAACCTGACCGACGAAGGAGAAGCTGCATCGAATACCGACGAAGCCGGTGTAAATACCGACTACCCTGTATTCCGGCTGGCTGATGTTTACCTAATGCAGGCCGAAAGTGTACTGCGCGGTGGTGAAGGAAGCTCCGATACTGAAGCGCTTGGTTTGGTAAACGAACTACGCCAGCGTGCTTTTGGCGATAATTTTGAGGCCGAAGGTAAACTTACAGCTTCGGACTTAACGCTCGATTTCATACTTAACGAACGAGCTCGCGAGCTTTACTGGGAAAGCACCCGACGTACCGATTTGATACGTTTCGATAAGTTCACCACTGCCAACTACCTTTGGCAATGGAAAGGTGGCGACTTTACCGGTCGTGCAGTAGATGATAAATACAATTATTATCCCATACCTGAATCGGACTTAACAGCCAATCCAAATTTATCGAACGATGAATATTAGAATTGGCATATTATCTTTCAATTTTGAGAACTTTAAATTTAGAAGAATGAAACGAATGAAAAAAATAAACATACTCCTGCTCTTATTGAGTTTTGCAGCTTTCATTTCCTGCGAAAAAGAGGGAGACCTGATAACCATTTCACGCCTCGAAGAGAATGAGCTTACCGGCTCGGCTTCCGATGTGGTTATAACAGAAGATAACACCGAGGAAGTTGTGCTGACACTCAACTGGACTGAAAGTTCATTATCAATCAGCGACACCACAATGTCGGTACCCGATATTGTGGTTACAACTTTACAGGCTTCAACAAACGAAGATTTTACAGACAATGTAACTGAATCGACCGAAACAGAACTCTCGCGAAGCTTTACCGGAGCTGAACTCAATACCCTGGCCAAAAACCTGGGAGCAATACCCGATGTTTCAACATCCGTATTTTTCAGATTGAAGGCTTTAACCGGAAACAACATGGAACCGGTTTACAGCAACGCAATAACAACTAACATTACGCCATTCCAGATAGATATGTCGATAGGTTATATCCTCGACAAAGACAAGGCAGAAACTGCCATGACTCTCTATTCGGCCGATTCCGACGGACGTTACCTTGGGTTTACAGGCGCCGTATCGTGGTATAACTTTTTCCTTCGCGAAGGAGATGGAACCGTTTGGGGTAACGACCCAGTTAGCGAAGTGCCATTCGAACTCTCATCTGACGAAGGTGCCTGGAATTGTTGGTTTCCGGGACTTGGAGGTTGTTATTATGTCGATTTCAACACGAACGAACTCGAATGGTCGGCGCTTCACATACCATCGCTCACTGTTAGCGGCGATATCGAAGGCGAGATGACTTACGACCGTCCGAACAACAAATGGATATTGGTTTTCGATGCTACATCAAGCTCGATTAATATTACTGTAAGTGGCAACGGCAAACTGTACAATCCAACAACACGCGACGACGATGCTGCTGCTATTGACAAACCCGTTGGTTTTACTCAAAACAGTGAAACGCTTGAGTTTGGAGAACAAGCTTCTACCCTTAGCATTAATGTACCATCGGCCGGCGAAAGCACACTGGTTATCGACCTTAGCAATCCGGCAGCATGGACATGCGAAGTAACTGCCGGAAGCGGCGAACCTGAAGAAATAATTGAAACACTCTATTTGCCGGGTATCGACGATGGAATAACCGGCGAATGGACTTTTAACAATTCTTTACATCTTTACGACGAAGAAACTATGTCGTATGCCGGCGTTGTTAATGTAAATTCTTTATGGGGATATAACATCAACATAGAAAAAGACAATTGGGACGATGCCTACTTCCTTGGCGAAGGTGATGCATACACAGGTACTCTGTCGTTCAAAGAAGGCGACAACCTGCCTTCACCCGATCCTGGGCTTTACTTATTTGATGTTTCACTTAATGCACTTTCCTACAACCTAATTAGCGTTGGAACTGAAATATATGTTTCTGGATTAGACGACATCTGGGACTTCAGCAAAGTACTGACAGCTACTGACGAGCCGGGCGTATTCTCTGGAGAGGTAACTTTTGAAGCTGCTTCACCCTGGGGATTCCAGATTCATTTGAACGATTCGTGGAACAATTTTTACGGAGGTGCCGACGGACAATTGATATACAAAGGTGCCAGCATTACTGACGATGCTGAACTGACTCCGGGTACGTACACACTTAACGTTGATCTAATCAATAACACATACGAATTTATCCAATAATTTTGTGAAAAAATAAGTCGCAGTTTCAGTGCCTTGGTCAACTGCGACTTATTTTTTCATTTATCAAACAAATTTTAGCAATTCAGTGACATACCGTATATTTATCGTGATCAGATATGTTTTCAACTCAATTTTCAGATATGACCACAATTTTCAGAAACATTTTGCTTTTTACACTTTTAACAATCGGGTTTAATACGCTTGCCCAACCCGAATTCATCATCGGCTCCGACCTATCATATGCCAACATGATGGAAGATTGTGGCGCAGAATTCAGAGAAGACAGTGAACTTAAAGATGTATTCCAAATATTCTCCGATAACGGCACCGACCTTATCCGGGTGCGATTATGGCACAATCCCGACTGGCAGGAAAATCTGGAGCAGCCAGCCGGTGTGAAAAGCCAATACAACAATTTTGAAGATGCCAAAGAAACCATTTTCAGAGCCAAAATGGCAGGAATGAAAGTGATGCTGGGATTTCATTTTTCAGATTTTTGGTGCGACCCGGGGCGTCAGATAATCCCCAAAGCATGGGAAGGTGTAGCTAATAATCAGGAAGCGCTGGCCGATTCGGTTTACAATTATGTGTTTAGCGTACTCGAAACCTTGAACAGCGAAGATTTAATGCCCGAATTTGTAAAAATTGGTAATGAAAACAACAGCGGTATCATGACACACAAAGGCATGAACAGCAATTACGAGGGTATAACTCAGATAAGCAGTTCGTGGAGTCGTCATGCCAAAATGTTCAATGCCGGAATAAAAGCTGTGCGCGATATGTCGCAACATTCAGACATCAAACCTAAAATTGCACTGCATGTGGCCGATCCGGCAAAAACACCCGGGTTTTACAACAATATCATATCAAATGGTGTAACCGATTTTGATATTATGGGTTTCACCTACTACTATTCGTATCACGGACAAACACCCTCACAGGTTGGCCAAACCATTAAAACACTAAAATCGCAACATCCCGAATATGAAGCGATGGTTGTTGAAACCGGCTATTTGTGGGATAATGCCAACATCGATCAATTGGGAAACATCATCACCAAATCGTCACCTGATTACCAACCGGTATCACCTGAAACACAAAAGAAATTCATGGTCGATTTGTCAAACGCCGTTTTCAACAATGGCGGACTAGGCGTTGTTTTCTGGGAACCTGCATGGGTGTCAACGCCCTGCTCTACCCCTTGGGGTATCGGCTCATCACATGAGCATGTGGCATTTTTCGACCACCGCGACAACCTTAACTACATGAAAGACGGTGGTGGTGGCTGGCCCGAAGCCTTCAAAAGCGGCGAAACAACATCAGAAGTAAATGTAACTTTTAATGTAGATATGACCGGACAGGACGT
>JAQIDF010000230.1 GCA_027858145.1 Prolixibacteraceae bacterium
TAGTACTATCAGGTACGAACTTCAACGAAACCGAGTTTATGCAATGACGGGTGTTTTTAGGTGTGAACCCTTCTCCAAGAAATACGTGCCCTAAATGAGCGCCACAGTTTGCACAGGTTAATTCGGTACGATGGTCGTCGGCATCGGGTGTTCGTTTAACGGCTCCTTCTATTTCATCGTCAAAACTGGGCCAGCCACAACCCGAATGAAATTTTGAATTGGATTTGTATAGCGGCGTATCGCATTTTTTGCACACATAAGTGCCCGGCTCAAAATGGTCGGTGTATTCGCCGGTGAAAGGCCGTTCGGTGCCCTTCATTTCAATTACATACTTTTCTAATTCATTCAATTTATTGTATTGTGTTGAATCGCTTTGCATAACATTTAAGGTTAATATGATTAAAAATAGTGTGTTCATCTTTTTAGTGTTGAGATTGTGAGATTTTTAGACATGAGATTGGCTTGTATCCATATAATTCATAAACACAATACAATTTTTGAGGGTGTTTTGTTGAGTGAATTAACGTTTTTTATAAGTTTATGCAGAAACCAAAACTTTTCAATTATGAAACATTTAAAATACATTTTGTTGTCTATTGCATTAATATTAATGTCATCTGTTTTATATTCTCAGGAAGATAGTTCTCAATCCGATAAGTTTGATAAAGAAAATGATTTGCTACTTGCACATTTTGACTGCAAAACTGATGTTGACGATTTGCATTCGATGGCTGCATTGGCTACGATATTAGCTAATGATGAATATTCTGTGGTAAATTATTATGCTGTAGCCGGAGCTTATGGTACACAGGGCGGACTTTATGTGCCGCCAAATGAATTAATGACCAAAGCTTTTGGTGATAACTGGTCGGATGCACATGCCGATTTTGAAAAAGCTGTTGATGAGGTTTATGCTGTTGCCGTTGAAGCATTACAAAACGGTGGCGATGTTTGGGTAGCCGAAGCCGGACAGTCGGATTTTACTGCCGCGTTGGTTAAAAAAATCATGTCTGAAAAACCTGAATTCGGTGTCAGTGAACGTTTTCATGTAGTGCAGCACAGCAACTGGAACGAGGAAAGCACTTCAACTGAAGATCTTCAGTTTGTTAAGGAAAACATACAATATCATAAAATAGCCGATGGAAATGCCGCGGGAAACGGGACAGCCTGTTACCGCACTGAAGCATCAATTAAACCTAAAGAATATTTAACCAATTCGTATCTGAAAAAAGTGTGGAAGCTTGCCATAAAACTGGCCAACCGATATAACGGGAGCGAAGGGCGATACAATAATGAAGCAGTTGAAAAAGGTGGCCTCGACTTCTCAGATGTTTCTGAAATAACATGGATACTTGAAATAGACAATGCCGATACAGTGACCGGCTTTTTTAATTCTTTGCGCTAGATGTTAAATACAAAATCACTTGTAATCACCTAAAGTTATAACCATTAGGGAATAATATTCTTAAAATTAATATTATTGTTTAACATTTTATATGTTTAGCTATATTTGCAATCATTATAAACTAAAATCAAATCAAAAATGAAAAAATCTCTTTTAATGCTTTTTGCAGTTGTGATGCTGTTTGCTGTTAGTTCGTGTAACGAAGATGAAGATCAGGGTCTCGACAAAAAACAGATTATTATTGATAATCAGTGGAAGTTAACTTCAATGGAATCTGAAAATGAAAGTGTAGAGTTTGAAACTGCAATGTCGTTATTATTTGGAATTGCAACTATTGAATATGACTTTCAGGATGACGGTGTTTATGAAATGATAATATCATCAATATTAGGTGGGGCTGAAAATGATACAGGTACATGGTCTATCTCTGATGATTATAAAACCATAACACTTGATGGTGGCGTTGGAACAGTTCTGGAATGCACGGGAACAACATTGAAAATAAAAAGCGGACCTGAAGATGTACAAATTGGAGAGGACATGGCTGGATATGACACTGGCGATATAACGCTTGTTTTTACCGCTGTTGCTGAATAATGCATAAACAATATCATAAAAAAGGGCTCTTTTTTTAGAAAAGAACCCTTTTTTTATGACTTTATTCTCTGTTTTATTTCAACGCAGCAATCCGTTCTTCCAAAGCTTTGATTTTATCTTCGGCATCGGTTTGTTTTTTACGTTCAAGTTCTACAACATTTTCGGGTGCATTGTTAATGAAGCGCTCGTTGCTCAGCTTCTTCGTAACACCGTTCAGGAATCCTTTGGTATATTTCAATTCTTCTTCAAGCTTTTTAATTTCAGCTTCTACATCCACCTGGTCGCCCAAATCGATAAAGAATCCTGATGTTTTAACGCTGAACGAAACGGCACCTTTGATATCTTCCTTAATAGGTTCGATTTTAGAAAGGCTGCCCATTTTGGTTAATACCGCATTGTATTTTTCATGGTATCCTTTTGATCCTTCGTTAACAAAAAGCTCGATTTCATCTTTAAACGAAATGTTGTTCGATTTACGGATGTTACGAACACCAGTGATGGCTTCTTTTACATCTTCAAAATCGTTGTTTAAGTTTTGATTGGATTTCGGGAGCTCTTGCATTTGCGATACCATAATGCTTTCACCGTCTTTACGCTCTTCAAGCATTTGCCATATTTCCTCGGTGATAAACGGCATAAATGGGTGTAGCAAACGCATCAGGTAATCGAAAAGCTCGATTACTTTTTTGTATGTTGTACGGTCGATGGGTTGCTGATACCCGGGTTTAACAATTTCAAGCAGCCACGATGAGAATTCATCGCGCACGGTTGTGTAAATGAGCATTAGTGCATCTGAAATACGGAATTTGTCGAAGTGGTCGTTCATTTCGGCAAATACTTCCGACAGTTTCGACTCGAACCACTCTAAAGCCAGTTTCGAGTGTTCAGGCTGTTCAATGTCACTACTTACTTCCCAGTTTTTTACCAGTCGGAAAGCATTCCAAATTTTTGCCGAGAAGTTGCGGCCCTGTTCGGGAAGACTTTCTTCGAACAAGAGGTCGCCGCCTGCGGGAGAGCAAAACAGCATACCCACGCGTACACCATCTGCGCCATATTTTTCAATGAGCTCAAGCGGGTCGGGTGAGTTACCCAGCGATTTTGACATTTTGCGTCGCTGACTATCGCGCACCATTCCGGTGAAATATACATTATCGAATGGTTTCTCGTTGCGTACACCATAGCTGGCCATTATCATACGGGCTACCCAAAAGAAGATAATATCGTGACCGGTCACAAGGTCGCTGGTTGGGTGGTAGTAATTAATTTCTTTGTTATCGGGATCGGTTACTCCGCCAAACACCGCGATAGGCCATAGCCACGATGAAGCCCAGGTGTCGAGTACATCTTCATCCTGGCGCAAATCTTCCATAGTAAGATTTTCGTTGCCGGTTTTTTCTTTCGCCATGTTCAGCGCTTCGTCGGCTGTTTCGGCCACAACATAGCTGCCATCGTTCAGGTAATAAACCGGAATTTGGTGTCCCCACCATAACTGACGGCTGATGCACCAGTCTTTGATGTTGCTCATCCAGTGGCGGTAAACATTTTTAAACTTTGATGGATGAAATGCTACCTCGTCGCTTTCAACGGCTTCGAGTGCCGGTTTGGCAATTTCTTCCATTGCAATAAACCATTGTGCCGATAGTTTAGGCTCGATGGGTACATTGGTACGCTCAGAGTAACCTACTTTATTGTTGTAGTCTTCAATTTTTACCATATTTCCGGCTTCCTCAAGCAGGGGAACAATTTGCTTACGGGCATCAAAACGGTCAACCCCAACCAACAGGCCTGCATTTTCGCTCATGGTACCATCGTCGTTAAACGTATCGATGGTTTCGAGGTTGTGGCGCATACCAATTTCGTAGTCGTTTACATCGTGTGCCGGGGTGATTTTCAGGCAGCCGGTGCCAAATTCCATGTCAACGTATTCGTCTTCGATAATTGGGATACTACGATTTACGAGTGGTACCAGTACCTTTTTGCCTTTCAGGTGTGTGAAACGTTCATCGTTGGGGTTTACACAAACAGCAGTATCGCCCAAAATGGTTTCGGGGCGGGTGGTGGCAATGGTTACATAAGAAGCCCCCTCCGACTCCCCCGGAGGGGGAGAGAAAAGAGCTTTCCGGATGGTCTCCAATACTGAATCAGTGTTTGCCAGTACTTCATCGTTTGTAAACCTGATAACGTTATAGCCTAACTGATTTAATATTTCAGTTTTGAGTGTATCCAAATCTTGAATTTCAGGATTGTTATGATATCCTCCGTCAACTTCAATTACCAGCTTTTTGGGAAGACAAACAAAATCAACAATAATATCATTAATAATATGTTGCCTTCTGAACTTTTCTCCCAACTTTTTTGCACGCAACATTTCCCATAAAGCAGATTCTGCTTCAGTGGAAAAACGACGTAGTCTTTTTGCATTCTTTTTTAATAATTCATAGTCTGATTTACGTGCAGTTTTGTACAGAGGAGCCTCTTTCCCCCCTCCGGGGGGATTAAGGGGGGCTTCAATTTTGTAGCGTACGTAGTATAATTTCGATTGTTCTTCTTTGTAAATTACTTCTTCGTCCGACACGGCTGTTTTAGCCTGCGGATCCCAGTTTACCATTCGCACCCCGCGATATACGAGGCCTTTGTTGTAGAGGTCGATAAAAACTTTGATAACCGATTTCGAACGTTCTTCATCCATGGTAAAGCAGGTACGATCCCAGTCGCACGAAGCACCTAGTTTTTTAAGTTGTTCGAGAATAATACCGCCGTGTTTGTGAGTCCATTCCCAGGCATGTTCGAGAAAAGCTTCGCGTCCAATATCGTGCTTGTCGATGCCTTCCGATTTCAGCTTGCCAACTACTTTGGCTTCTGTGGCAATTGAGGCGTGGTCGGTTCCAGGCACCCAGCAGGCGTTTTTACCCATCATGCGGGCACGGCGTACCAAAATATCCTGAATTGTATTGTTGAGCATATGGCCCATGTGGAGCACACCGGTTACGTTTGGTGGTGGAATGACAATTGTGTAAGGCTCTCTTTCATCGGGTTCCGAGTGAAAGAATTTATTGTCCATCCAGTATTTATACCATTTTTCTTCAACGTTAGCCGGATTATATTTGCCGGGAATTTCCATTGTCATATTATTTTAATTTCTTTAAAAACGTACAAAAATAAAAAAAATGAATTTGCTTGGCTTTAGAGCTTAAATTAAATCGTTTCTAATTGATAAAAAGCCTTTTGCTTGCAAATTCCGGGTCGCATGTGAGGTTTACTTTCAGTTTTCGCCATCCTGCTTCATCGCCCGGTGTTGGTATGTGGGTGATGTGTACTTCACAATCGTGCAGCTCCTTAAGATTTTCGAGCGCCATTTGTGCCGCCGGATTTGTAAGGGCGCTAATAGCCAGAACAATCAGGGTTTCGTCAACATCGAGGCTTGTCATTTGCCCGTTTAAAATATCTTTTTTCAGGTGTGTTACCGAGTCGATAATGTTCTGTGGTAACAAATACATGCTGTCAGGCAGTCCGGCCAGGTGTTTTGTGGCATTTAGCACCAGACTTGACGAAGCATGGAGCAGCGGGGAGTTTTTCCCGGTTATAATGGTGCCGTCTTTTAACTGGATGGAAGCTCCGCAGTATAAGCCGGAATTGCCTTTGCTCTGTTCTTCCGCCTCAAGGGCTGCATGTCGTGCCGGTGCTACAACTTTGCGGTCTTCAACGTTGGCACCCACTCTTTTCATTATCTCCTTAATGCGGTTAAAGGCATCTTTCTCAATAAGTCCCAGTGCATACTCAACCGAGCAGCGGAGGTATCGGCGAACAATTTCCTGGTGCGAGGCTTCCGAAATAATATCATCGTCGGTTATTCCTTTACTGGCACGGTTTACACCCATGTCGGTAGGCGACTTGTACATCGATTCGTCGCCGGTAATTTTTTCGATTATGCGCTTCAACAGGTTGAATGCTTCAATATCGCGGTTGTAGTTTGTAACTTTTTTGTTGTATGCTTCGAGGTGATGTTCGTCAATAAGTACTTTGTCGTTGAGGTCAACCGTTGCCGCTTCGTACGCGATGTTCACTTTATGGTCGACAGGTAAATCCCAGATGGGGAAAGTTTCAAACTTTGCATATCCGGCTTCCAAGCCTTGTTTATACTCGTGATATAAGTTGCACAAGCATGTTGCCAGTTTGCCGCTGCCGGGGCCCGGACCGGTAACCACAACAATTGGTTTTGTGGTTACGATGTAATCGTTGGCTCCGTAACCTTCATCACTCACAATGAGGTTAACATCGGTAGGATAACCTTTGGTGGGATAATGCAGGTAAACCTTTACGCCACGCATTTCGAGCTTGTTTTTGAAGGCTGTGGCCGGTGGCTGGTTTTGATATCGGGTAATAACCACGGCTGTTACTTCAATGCCCCATTCCCTGAAATCGTCGATGGTTTTGAGGGCATCCACATCGTATGAAATACCAAAGTCGGCCCTGATTTTTTTACGTTCAATATCGCCGGCATGGATGCAAAGTATGACATCCACTTTATCTTTCAGTTTTTGCAGAAGGCGCATTTTAACATTGGGGTCGAAACCCGGAAGGACGCGGGCAGCGTGGTAATCGAACATGATTTTACCCCCAAATTCGAGATATAACTTATGGTTGAACCGATCTACACGTTCCAGTATTGACTTGGTTTGTTCCTTCAGATATTTTTCGTTGTCAAATCCTTGTTGCCCGTTCACAATCATTGAACTATCTTTAATAATGTTAAAAAATTAATGTGCAAAAGTACAAATAATAATGGGTTAACTGTAAAGATGATGAATTGAAAAGGAAAGGAGGTTAATGTCAACTTGATTTATGTTTCAAAATCATTGTTGTCCGGTAAAATAAATAAAATTGGGCTAAAGCCCCTGCTATATAGGGCTTTCAATAGCCCCGGGCTTAAGCCCGGGGTAACTGATTTACATCTACGAATCTGGGCTTTAGCCCAATCTGGTAATCAGTGTTATAAACAGGATTCTCAAAGCATTGTTATATTTTTTGTCATTTACCGGACAATACTGTTTCAAAATCATACAATTAAGTTTTGAAACGGAATAGAAAGCAATGGGAAGCCATAGAAAGCAGTTGAAAACAATTGCTTTCTATGGCCTTCTAATGCATTCAATTGCTTTCATTTTTAATAAGAATAAATTTAATGTCTATACATCAGTTGTTAAACATAGTCTTTTTTACTATTGATACGTATATTTTTTCTTATCTATTTCAACCAAAAAGCGGCTTGGGTACGACATAAAACCGTTGTAAGTTGAAATATACGACGGCATCGTAATGGTCAGATCCTCTTTGGCGCGGCTGCAGGCCACGTAAAACAAACGGCGTTCTTCTTCCAACTCTTCAATGTTTTTTAATGCTTTTACCGAAGGTATCATCCCGTCGAGGGCGTGGGGTATAAATACGCTGTACCATTCCAGCCCTTTGGCCGAATGAATGGTAGAAACGGTTAAAGGCTTGTCTTCCTCTTCGTCGATTAGGGGTGATGTGCGGTCGGCAAAACGTTTTGATGGCGGGTCGAGTGCGAAATCGGTCAAAAATTTCTCCAGTGATTCGTACTGTGTTGCTAATTGTGTAAGTACGTTGAGGTCTAAAAACCTGATTTGGTAATCGGTTTCCATGGCTATTAATATGGGCTTGTAATATTCGAGTATAATTTCAATTTTACGCGAAAGGCTAATGTTGGTATCACTTGCTTTTTTAAACATGTTTACCAGTGTTCTAAGGGCTTCGGCAAATTTTGCTTTCTCAAACGAATCGATGTTCATACCCTTTTCAGCAATAATTTTTTCGATTATTTTACGAGCAGTAACCACGCCAACACCCGGCAAGTATTTCAAAATTCGGTGCCAGGCAACAGCTTCATAAGGGTTTAGAACAATGCGGAGGTACGAAATCACATCTTTTACATGTTTACGCTCGTTAAAAGCCAGTCCGCCAACAGCAATATACGGGATACCCCGGCGGTTTAGTTCGAGCTCAACATATCGGGCATGCCAAAAAGCACGCACCAACACGGCAACCTGGTTCAGCGGTATGTCTTTTTCGCGGTATTCCAATATTTTTGAAACGATATATTCGGCCTCGGTCTGTTGGTCGTAGAATTTCTTCACAAACGGCAGAGCCTCTTTTTTGATATTTGAGTAGAGCTTCTTTTTGTAGCCAATTTTTGCATTTTGGATAATGGCATTGGTAAAATCGAGAATGCGTTGGTTGCTGCGGTAGTTCTCTTCAATTTTAATGATTTTACAATCGGGGTATTTTTGTGGAAAACGCAGAATGTTTTCATAGTTTGCCCCCCTGAACGAATAGATACTCTGGGCATCGTCGCCTACAACCAGTACATTACGGTTGCCCTCAGCGAGGTATTCTACAATTTCTTTTTGAACAACGTTGGTATCCTGGTATTCATCAACCATGATGTATTTGAATTGCCGGTGCATGTATTGCCTGAAGGTTGGATTGTCGCGCAAGGCATCGCGGAGGACATCCATTAAGTCATCATAGTCGAAAATATTACAAATACGTTTATATTTATCGTAACCCTGCTGAATAAGCTCGATATGTTCGAGGTATTCCACCAGTCCTGAAAATTCATTTTCAATAACTTGTTTGATGGATAGATTGCGGTTTCGGGCTGATGAAAATATTTCCTGCAAACGTTTCTTTTTTGGGAAAGCCTTGTCTTTGCTTAACATCTTCATTTGCGATTTCACTAAATCGATGGTGTCGGCTGAATCCTCAGAATCGATAATGGTGAAATTTGGCGGTATATTCAGAAGGTTGGCATATTTGCGGAGCACGTAATTGGAAAATGAGTGAAAAGTTCCGCCATATATTTTTTCAGCACTGTGGTTCTGCAACAATTGCTGAACGCGGGCGGTCATTTCAAAAGCAGCTTTGCGGGTAAAGGTAAGGAGCAATATTTCAGGCGGTGCAATGTTGTTTTCGAGCATGAATGCCACGCGGTGAACAATAACGCGGGTTTTGCCGCTACCTGCACCGGCAATTACCAGCACCGGACCGTTCAGGGTAGTGGCGGCAAGTAATTGGGCATTATTGAGCTCGAAGGTGTAATTAATTTTATATTTCTTTTTTAGTTTCACGCTGGTAGTTGGTGCCGGGCGTTTTTCAATGTTCTCGATAACCGCTTTAAGTTCATCAACTTTGGCCACAACATTATCGGGCATTTCAGCTTCAGGATATTCACTTAGCTCGATGTCCGACAAATCGGTGCTGGTTTGCGTGTAGTCCGAAAGCATATTCTCTTTAGCCTGCCAGGCCATTGAACCAATAGCATCCAGAAAAGAATCGGCCGATAAATTATCGTCATTAATTTCGTTGTTCATTTCTTCGTCGTCCCACATATTCACAATTTTTCTGTGATTGTTCCCCTGAAAATTCAGAATGTCAAATATAGAAAATGTAGGGGAGAAAAA